>JBKOWB010000169.1:0-12055 GCA_046724195.1 Actinomycetota bacterium | reverse complement strand
CCACCGCCCGGCCCGCCGGCGCAGCGGCCGCTTCCACCGTCGGCCCGGCGACGCCGCTGGCCGCGACGGCTCGCCTTGTTCACGCTGTTCAGCGTGGCGTGCTGCTGTGGCGTGCCGGCGGCCTACGCCGCCTGGCCCCCGGCCCGGCAATATCCGGTGACCGCGATCCTGCCGGACTCGGTCGGCGACCTGAAACTGCGCGACGACAGCGCGAGCCGCCGGGCGGTGCAGCGGCTCACCGAGCAGCTGAAGGACCGCAACGCGAAGGCCGACCAGGTGTTCGCGGGCGTGTACGCGGACGGCAACGGCAAGCGGGTCACCATCTTCGGCACCACAGGACTGCACCTCACGCCCGGGGCCGACGTCGACGCCGAACTGCGGCATCTCACCGGGCAGTACGACATCCGCGACGTCAAGCCGTTCGATCTCGGCGAGAGCGGTGCGCACGAACGCTGCGGCGTCGGCGACGCGAGCGGCACGTCGGTGGTGGTGTGCGCGTGGGCCGACCACGGCAGCCTGGCCACGGTGCTGCTGACCAGGCGCTCCGTGGCCGACAGTGCGGAGTTGACCGGCATCCTGCGCAGCGCGGTACTCACCCGCAAGTGATCAAGCCGGCGGTCCGTCGCGCGGCGGGGAGTAGCGAGGCACGTACTCCTGTCCGGTGAGCTTCTGGATCTCGGCCATGACCTCGTCGGTGAGCGCGCGCAACGACGTCCGGTCGTCCGCACGCCCTACGGTCTCGATCGGCTTGCCGAACTTGACGGTGACCTTGCCGCGGCCGAGCTTCGGGAACCGGTGGCCGATCGGCTGCACCTTATCGGTACCGAGCATGCCGACCGGGATGATCGGCACGCCGGCGCCGACCCCGAGCCGTGCCACCCCGGTGCGGCCGCGGTAGAGGCGGCCGTCCGGCGACCGGGTGCCCTCCGGATAGACGGCCACCATGTCGCCGGCCTTGAGCACCGGGATCGCGCCGTCGAACGCGGTCAGCGCGGCACGGCCGCCTGCGCGCTCGACACTGATCGCCCCGAGGCCGTGCATCAACGCCTTGGTGAACATGCCGCCGATGCCCTTGCCGGCGAAGTACTCCGACTTCGCCCAGAACGCGATGTGCCGCGGCACGACGGAGCCCAGGAACAGCTCGTCGGCGACGGAGAGGTGGTTGCCGGCGAAGATGGCGCCGCCCGTGGCGGGGATGTTCTCGAGCCCTTCCACGTGCGGCCGCCAGCCGAACACCATGGCGTAGCCGACCGTGACCTTGCCGATCGAGTAGAGCAGCGGCAACGCTTCCTCCGGCGGGGACTGCAGAAAGTGAGGGGCGATGTGAGGTTATCGGACGGCGCCCCAGAAAGTCCCCTCGATCTTGCCGCGGGGGAAGGGGTCACGAGGTGCTTCTCACACCGCGCGGACCACCGCGACCGTGACGGACTCGCCCTCGCCGACATCACCGGCGAAACCGGCGAGGTCATCGACGAATCGGAGAGACGTGGCGAGTGTCTCGGCCGCCACGAAGTCCCGGTGTGCCTCGACGGCCGCGACCGCCGCACCGGAGCCCGACACGGTCAGTGCGATCCGATCGGACACGTCCAAGCCGGCTTCGCGGCGGGCCTGCTGTACGACGCGGATGACGTCGCGGGCCAGTCCCTCCGCCGCCAGCTCCGGGGTCACCGTGGTGTCGAGCACTACCACGCCGGCGTCCCCGGGCAGCGGCGCCGAGTTGGTCACGTCGGACGCGACGAGCTTGAGCTCGTACTCGCCCTCCTGCAACGTCACGCCCGCCGCGACCGGCGCGCCGTCGACGAGTTCCCACTCGCCGGCCTTGACCGCCTTGATCACCTGCTGGACCTGCTTGCCCACCCGCGGGCCCAAGATCCGCGGCACCACGGTCAAGACCTGCTGGCAGTACGCGGCGACGTCCTCGGTGAAGACCACGTCCTTGACGTTGACCTCGTCCGCGAGCAGGTCGGCGAACGGCGCCAAGGTCGTCGCGTCGGCGGTCGCCACGGTCAGTGACGCCAGCGGCAACCGCACCCGTAGCCCCCGAGCCTTGCGCAGTGACAGCGTCGCCGACGCGGCATCGCGGATCGCGTCCATCGAGGCCACCAGCGTGCGGTCGGCCGGGTAGTCCGATGCGGACGGCCAGTCGGTCAGGTGCACCGAACGCTCCCCGGTCAGGCCGCGCCAGATCTCCTCGGTGGTCAGCGGCGCGAACGGCGCCATCACCCGGCTGAGCGTCTCAAGCACCGTGGCGAGCGTGTCGAACGCGTCCGCGTCGCCGGCCCAGAACCGGTCCCGCGAGCGCCGCACATACCAGTTGGTCAGGGCGTCGAGGTACGACCGCACGGAAGCGCACGCCCCCGAGATGTCGTACTCGTCCATCTGCCGCCCGACGTCCGACACGAGCTCACCGGTCTTGGCGAGGATGTACCGGTCGAGCAGGTGCGTGGAGTCCCTCCGGAGTTGTGCTTCATGCCCGGAGGCGTTGGCGTACAGGCTGAAGAAGTACCAGACGTTCCACAGCGGCAGCAGCACCTGCCGGACCGCGTCGCGGATCGCGGTCTCGGTGACCGGCATGTCGCCGCCCCGGAGCACCGGCGACGACATCAGCATCCAGCGCATGGCGTCCGACCCGTACGTGTCGAAGACCTCGTACACGTCCGGGTAGTTACGCAGGCTCTTGGACATCTTCCGGCCGTCGGCGCCCTGCAGGATGCCGTGGCTCAGGCAGTTGCGGAACGCCGGCCGGTCGAACAGCGCGGTGGCCAGCACGTGCATGGTGTAGAACCAGCCGCGGGTCTGCCCGATGTACTCGACGATGAAGTCGCCCGGGTAGTGGTGCTCGAACCAGTCCTTGTTCTCGAACGGGTAGTGCACCTGGGCGAACGGCATCGACCCGGACTCGAACCAGCAGTCCAGCACCTCGGGAACGCGGCGCATGACGGACCTGCCGGTCGGGTCGTCGGGGTTGGGCCGGGTCAGCTCGTCGATGTACGGCCGGTGCAGGTCGGTCACCGGCACGCCGAAGTCGCGTTCGAGTTCGGCGAACGAACCGTAGACGTCCACGCGCGGGTATTGCGGGTCGTCCGACTTCCACACCGGGATGGGCGAGCCCCAGAACCGGTTCCGGCTGATCGACCAGTCCCGGGCGTTCGCCAGCCACTTGCCGAACGAGCCGTCCTTGATATGCGCCGGCGTCCAGGTGATCTGCTGGTTCAGCTCGACCATCCGGTCCCGGAACTGGGTCACCGCCACGAACCACGACGACACCGCCTTGTAGACCAGCGGCGTGTCGCACCGCCAGCAGTGCGGGTACGAGTGCGTGTAGCTGTCCTGCCGCAACACCACACCCTGCTCGCGCAGGTCGCGGATCACCTGCTTGTTGGTGTCGAAAACCTGGACACCCTGGTACGGCGGCACGAGCGCGGTGAACCGCGTGTGGTCGTCCACGGTCACGATGGTCGGGATGCCGGCCGCGTTGCAGACGTTCTGGTCGTCCTCGCCGAAGGCCGGGGCCAGGTGGACGGTCCCGGTGCCGTCCTCGGTGGTGACGAAGTCGGCGGCGAGGACCTGGAACGCGTTCGGCCCGGCCTGCTCCACGAGGAAGTCGAACAGCGGCGTGTACCGCCGCCCGACCAGGTCGCGGCCGTAGACCGTGCCGACCCGCTCGAACCCTTCGAGCTCCTTGGCGTACGCGTCCAGCCTGGCGGCGCCGAGCACGTAGCGGGAGCCGTCCTTCTGCAGGACCGCGTACTCGATGTCCGGGCCGACCGCGAGCGCGAGGTTCGACGGCAGCGTCCACGGCGTGGTGGTCCAGACGCCGATCTTCTCGCCGGTGTCGAGGGTGAACCACACGGTCAGCGCCGGGTCGGTCCGGTCCCGGTAGACGTCGTCCATCCGGGTCTCGGTGTTGGACAGCGGCGTCTCGCAGCGGAAGCAGTACGCGAGCACCCGGAAGCCCTCGTAGACCAGGCCCCTGTCGTGCAGGGTCTTGAAGGCCCACATGACCGATTCCATGTAGTCCGGGTCGAGCGTCTTGTAGTCGTTGTCGAAGTCGACCCAGCGGGCCTGCCGGGTGACGTAGCGCTCCCAGTCCTTGGTGTACGCGAGCACGGACGTACGGCAGGCGTCGTTGAACTTCTCCACGCCCAGCTCGACGATCTGCGCCTTGGTGGAGATGCCGAGCTGCTTCTCGGCCTCCACCTCGGCGGGCAGGCCGTGGGTGTCCCACCCGAAGCGGCGCTCCACGTGCTTGCCGCGCATCGTCTGGTAGCGCGGGACGAGGTCCTTCACGTAACCGGTGAAGAGGTGGCCGTAGTGCGGCAGGCCGTTGGCGAACGGCGGGCCGTCGTAGAAGACATATTCGTTGCTGCCGTTACGCCCAGCCGGCCGTTGGTTGACCGACGCCTCGAAGGTCTTGTCGGCGGCCCAGTGGTCCAGGACGGCGCGCTCCACCGTGGGCAGGTCCGGGCTCGCCGGCACGCCCGCGGCGTCGACATGCTTGGGATACACAGCCTTGCGGTCGGCCATCGGTGGTCGCTCTCTCCTCGTGCAGTTCACTGTCGTGGACTGCGAGGACGAGCCGGAAGGCCCGCGGTACCACCTCGCTTGGCGTCTCCGGGGAGGCGCCCGCTTCGTTCGCCGGCTGGGTGCGTGCCGGTCCGCCCGGTTCTACTGAGACCCTCGGGTCCGTTCTTCCGGAGGCTCCCCGGTGATGGCCGGATCGATGCCTGTGGGCACAACGATACCGGCCACCCGCGGATTCCCTCACCCGGATTCCGGCCCATCCCGATGATCATGAAGTTGCTGTGCGGATCCGGACCGGAAACGCACAGCAACTTCATGATCATCCGGGCTATGCGGGCGCGGTCTAGAGATCGGGGAACCAGAGCCCGAGCTCGCGTTTCGCGCTCTCGGGAGAGTCGGAGGCGTGCACCAGGTTCTCCCGGTTCGACAGGGCCAGGTCGCCGCGGATCGTCCCCGCTGCGGCCTTGCGCCCGTCCGTGGCGCCGACCATCGTGCGCACCACCTCGATGGCCTCGTCGCCGGAGACCACGAGCGCGACGAGCGGCCCGCTGGTCATGAACTCTTTCAGCGGCGGATAGAACGGCTTCTCCACGTGCTCCGCATAGTGCCGGTCCGCCAGCGCGGCGTCCATGGCGCGCAGCACCATCGCTTCGATGACGAGCCCCTTGCGTTCGAACCGGCTGAGGATTTCCCCAACCAAGCCGCGACGGACCGCGTCGGGCTTGACGAGCACGAGCGAACGCTCGTGGGTGCTGGTGGACACGGGAGATCCTCCTGGAGAAACAGGGCCGTCGACGCGGATATCAGCCTATCGGTACAGCGGCGGCGGCAGGCGCCAGCCATCGCCTGTCGCACTTTCGCTCACGGTCGGTGACGCCTAGCCTGTCGATAACAACCGGGAGGTCCACAGTGGCGAACCAGAACGGCCGACCCATCGCCCCTGCCCGCAAGCTGGTGGCAGCCGTGCTAGGCACCATCGCGGTGTTCGTGATGGTCTTCGGGCTCGGCCTGGCGAGTTGGGCGATCGTCGTGCTGGGCCTGGCGATGCTGGCGCTGTCGATCGCGCTCGGGCTGGTCAACGTGGTACGCCGGGGCGCGCGGGCCTGGGTCACCGGGACCGCGCAGGTCAAGGCCGTCTCCGAGCCCCCGGTCTCGTCCGCGTACGGCCGGGCCGAGCTGCAGCTGGTGGTGGTCGCGCCGGGCCTGCCGGTGACCGAGGTCCTGGTCCGCGACCCGCGGGTGCCGGTCGACAAGTGGCCGCACCCGGGCGAGACGCTGCCCGTCACGGTGGATGTCGACGACATGCGCCGCGTCCGCATCGACTGGGTCAACGCGCCCGATCGCGCGGATCCCCCGCCGCCCGGCCGCTCGTATGACGAGGCCACCTACGACACGCAGGACGACTACGACGACGATCTGCTCGGCGAGCCCGAGCCGCCGCCGTGGGCGACTCGCGACCGCCAGTGGGGCCTCGATCCCGACGAGCCGCCACCGCCTCCCCCGCCGGGCGTCGCCGACGCCGGGGACATGGGCGACCTGCGGGACAGCCCGGTGGTCGTGCACGACACGCCGGCCGGCCCGGTCGTCGAGGGCCAGCTGGTCGGCCCCGAGGAGCCGTCACCGCTGCCGAAGCGCGCGCGCTCCGGCCCGATTCCGGCCCAATCGCCCCCGTCCGAAGCGCCGGCCGAGCCTCGCCCGGACCGTCCCCGGCCGAGCCCGCGTCCGCGCCCGGCCACCGCGGCAGCGGGCGCGGCCACCGCGACGGTCGATCGAGAGACCGACACGCAAGGCCCGTTCGCCGCAAGAGCCTCTTCGAGTACGGGCACAGCGTCCCCAGAAGCACCAACAGCTCGAGCCCAGGCCGCTCCCGCGCCGGAGCAACGGCCGTCGCCGGAGTCCCCACCCGACGAGCCATGGGTCGCCGCCGCCGAGGAGCCCCGCCCAGAGGAACCACCGGTCGTCCCTACCGAGCAGTCCCGCCCCGCCTCGGGCACCGAGAACGCGACGCCCGTCGCGCCGGCGAGTACCGATCGCGCGCACGACCCGGAGATCGACCTGGCGCTCGACGGCGATCCGGAACCCCCTCCCGAGACGACGACCCACGCGGCCCGGGCCGCGGTCGCGGAAGGCCTAATCGCACCGCCGGTGGACGGCACGTACGAGCCCGCTGCCCGGACTGTGGACGAGGCGCCTCCCGATCCCGACGCGGCCAGCCCTGCCACCCCCGCGGACGCGGCCAGCCCTGCCGCTCCAGCCGGAGACGCCAGCGCTGCGGCCTCCGCGGGGGCCGCGGCCGGTGCCGTGGCCGGAGCGTCGGCCGCACACACCGGTAACGGCCAGGCGCAGACCGACCAGGACCAACGGCGCCGGCCATGGGCGGACCTCGAGGGTGGCTACGAGCCCGATGACCGGACCGACGAGGTGATCACCGCATACCCCAGCGCCCGGCCCGGTCCCGCTGGCGCGATCCACGGTGTCGGCATTACCGTTTTGGTGACCGACCTCGAACGCTCGGTGGCGTTCTATCGCGACATCCTCGGCTTCTTCGAGATCGACAGCGGCCGGGGCAGCGCCGTACTGGCCTCCGGCGACACGCGGCTCGTCCTGCGTACCGTGCATGACCTGTCCGCGGAGGCCGGCCGGCTCATGTACCTCAACCTCGAGGTCGGCGACGTCGAGGCGGTCTACGAGGAACTGAAGGCCAAGGGCGTGACGTTCGTGCACGCTCCGCGGCCGGTCAACCGGGGCGACAAGCTCGAGCTATGGGCGGCGTCGTTCAACGACCCCGACAAGCACAACATCGCCATCACCCAGTGGCGGGCCGCCCGCTGAACACGTTGCGCCGGTTCTGTGTTATCCCGTCGCCCCCGGACGGGGCGGCAGGAACACACACAACGTCTAGCGGTCGGCTAGCCGAGGATGGTCCGCCGGACGTAGGTCGTATACGCCCAGGTCGCCCCGAAGATCAGCCCGAGTGCGGCCAGCGACCAGTGCACGACCCCGGCGAGGATCAGCAGGACCTGCAGCGCGGTGCCGGCGTGCCAGGCCCAGCGCCGCTTCATGCTGCCGGCGACCACCACGCACAGCACGGCCAGGGTGACGACCGCGCCGATCCCCCAGCCGCTGAGATCGCCGCCGAACAGCCGGATCGGTTGGATGGCGAGCAGCAACACGATCGCCTCGAGCGCCAGGGTTCCGGAGCCTAACGCCCGTACCGCTGCCTCGGGATCGCGCAGACCCGAACGCCGCGGCGCCCCGCCCGGCGTGCCCTCGGCGGACGTCGCGTCGCTTCCTTCGGGCGGTGGGACGGTCACCGCTTGAGCAGCTTCCGCGCGTCGGCCACCGTAACGATCGACCCGGTGATCAGCACGCCGACGCCGCTGAGCTCACCGTCCGTGTCGGACTCCGCGAGCACGACCGCCTCCTCGATGGCGTCGGGCATGGTCTGCGCGACCGTGACCCGGTCCTCGCCGAAAATGTCGGTCGCGATCTGCGCGAGCTCGTTGAGCGGCATCGAGCGCGGCGAGCTGTTCTGCGTCACGACGATCCGGGCCGCGATCGGCTCGAGTAGGTCGAGGAGGCCGGACACGTCCTTGTCGCCGAGCACGGCGACCACGGCGACGAGATGACGGAACGAGAATTCCTCCTCGAGCGCGTTCACCGTCGCGGCCATGCCATGCGGGTTGTGCGCGCCGTCGAGCAGGATCGTCGGCGCGCTGCGTACCCGCTCGAGGCGGCCGGGCGAGTCGACGTTCGCGAAGCCCTCCCGGACCAGGTCGGGGTCGAGCTGCTTATTCTTGCCAGCACCCAGGAACGCCTCGACAGCGGCGAGCGCGGTGGCGGCGTTCTGTGCCTGGTGGGCACCGAACAGCGGCAGGAACACGTCGTCGTAGACGCCGCCGAGACCCTGCAGCGTGAGCACCTGGCCGCCGACCGCGATGTCGCGCCGGATGACGCCGAACTCGCTGCCCTCGCGGGCGAGCGTCGCACCCATCTCGGCGGAGCGTTCCAGCAGCGGCCGCATGGCCTCCTCGGTCTGCAGCGCGCTGATCACCGTGGCGCCCTTGTGGATGATGCCGGCCTTGGCCCAGGCGATGTCCTCGATCGTGTCGCCGAGCCACTCGGTGTGGTCGAGGCCGATCGGGGTGATCACGCAGATGCCGGCCTCGATCACGTTGGTCGCGTCCTCCTCGCCGCCGAGGCCGACCTCGACGATCGCGATGTCCACGGGCGCGTCGGCGAACGCCGCGTACGCCATCGCCGTGGTCATGTCGAAGTACGTGAGCGGTTCGGGGAGCTTGGCGTCGATCAGCTCGGCGAGCGGCTCGACCTCGCGGTACGTGGCCACGAGCCCCTCCTCGGAGATCGGCTCGCCGTCCAGGCTGATCCGTTCCCGCACGGTCTCCAGGTGCGGGCTCGTGTAGCGGCCGGTGTGCAGGCCGTGCGCCCGCAGCAGCGCGTCGATCATCCGGGCCGTGGAGGTCTTGCCGTTCGTGCCGGTCAGGTGGATCGACGGGTATGCCCGTTGCGGGCTGCCCAGCACGTCCATGAGGTCACGGATCTTCTGCATGTCGAAGTCCATGCGGGTGAAGCCGCGCCGGTCCAGCGCGGCCACCACGTCGTCGTACTCGCTCAAGCCATCACCTGCCGTCCGTCGCGGTCCGGCGTGGTTGCGGCAGTCACTGAGCTGAATGATTCGCTCGCAAGCTCGCTCATGAACTGGGCAACGCGTTCAAGGCCGCCGTAATTCTCGCCAGGTCGGCCTCGGCCTTGGCCCGGCGGTCCTTGATCTTCGCGACCACCGCTTCCGGGGCCTTGCCGACGAACGCCGCGCTGTCCAGCTTGGCCCGGGTTTGCGCGGCCTCCTTCTCCGCCGCCGCTCGGTCCTTCTCGAGCCGGGCCCGCTCGGCCGCGACATCGATGGCACCGCGGGTGTCGAGATCGACCGTGACACCGCCGGTCACCGCGAGAGTGGCCGTGGCCGCGAACTCCGGTCCGGGCGCGTCGAGCCGGGCCAGCGAGCGGATCAGCGGCTCGTGCCCGTCGATGCCCACATTGCCAAGGCCGGTCAGTGCGGCGTTCACCCGCTGGCCGGGCCGCAGTCCCTGGTCCGAGCGGAAGCGGCGGACCTCCGTGACGACGTTCTGCAGCGCGGCCAGCTCTTCCTCCGCCGCGTCGTCGATCCGGACCCGGTCGGCCGTGGGCCAGGGCGCGGTAACCACCGTTTCCGCGCCGGTCAGCACGGTCCACAGTTCCTCGGTGACGAACGGGATCACCGGGTGCAGCAGCCGGAGCAGCTGGTCGAGCACGTGCCCGAGCACCCGTCGCGTCCGGTCTGCCTCGGCGCCGCCGGCGGCCAGCACCGGCTTGCTGAGCTCGACGTACCAGTCGCAGACGTCGTCCCAGGCGAAGTGGTAGAGCGTGTCGCACACCTTGGCGAACTCGTACGCCGCGAACTGCTCGTCCACCTCCGCGATGACGTGCTGCAACCGGGACAGGATCCACCGGTCCACGGTGCTCAACTCGGCGGGATCGGGCAGCGGGCCGTCGACCGTGGCGCCGTTCATCAACGCGAAGCGGGTCGCGTTCCACAGCTTGTTGCAGAAGTTCCGCGAGCCCTGGCACCACTCCTCGCTGATCGGCACGTCGGAGCCGGGATTGGCGCCGCGGGCCAGGGTGAACCGGGTGGCGTCGGCGCCGTACCGGTCGATCCAGTCCAGCGGGTCGACCACGTTGCCGTACGACTTCGACATCTTCTTGCCATGAGCATCGCGGACCATGCCGTGCAGCGCGACCACGTTGAACGGCTGGAGGCCGTCCATCGCGTACAGGCCGAACATCATCATCCGGGCGACCCAGAAGAACAGGATGTCGTAGCCGGTGACCAGCACGCTGGTCGGGTAGAACCTCGCCAGCTCGGCGGTGCCCTCCGGCCAACCCATCGTCGAGAACGGCCACAGCGCCGAGGAGAACCACGTGTCCAGCACGTCCTCGTCCTGGCGCCAGCCCTCGCCGGTCGGCGGCTCGTCGTCGGGCCCTACACAGACGACCTCGCCGTTCGGCCCGTACCAGACCGGGATGCGGTGTCCCCACCACAGCTGCCGCGAGATGCACCAGTCGTGCATGTTGTCGACCCACGCGAAGTAGCGCTTCGCGAGCTCGACCGGCTCGATGGCCACCCGCCCGTCCCGCACCGCGTCGCCGGCCGCCTTGGCCAGCGGCCCGGTGTTCACGAACCACTGCAACGACAGTCGCGGCTCGACGGTCGTCTTGCACCGCGAGCAATGCCCGACGGAGTGCGGGTAGGGTCGCCTTTCGGCGACGATCCGCCCCTGTTCGCGCAGCGCGTCCACGATCGCGGGCCGGGCCTCAAACCGATCAAGACCTTCAAACGGCCCGGGTACGGTGATGACGGCGCGCTCGTCCATGATCATGAGGCTGGGCAGGTCATGCCGCTGGCCGATCTCGAAGTCGTTCGGGTCGTGCGCCGGGGTCACCTTCACCGCGCCCGTACCGAAGCTCGGGTCGACGTGGTCGTCCGCGACGATCGGGATGCGCCGGGCGGTCAGCGGGAGCGCGACCTCGGTGCCGATCAGATGCCGGTAGCGCTCGTCGTCGGGGTGTACGGCCACCGCGGTGTCGCCGAGCATCGTCTCGGCTCGGGTGGTCGCGACCACGATCGAGTTCGCGCCGTCGCCGTACCGGATGGAGATCAGTTCGCCGTCGTCGTCGCTGTGGTCCACCTCGATGTCGCTCAGGGCGGTGAGGCAGCGCGGGCACCAGTTGATGATCCGCTCGGCACGGTAGATCAGCTGGTCGTCGTACAGCCGCTTGAAGATCGTCTGAACCGCGCGCGACAACCCCTCGTCCATGGTGAACCGCTCGCGGGTCCAGTCCACAGAGTCGCCGAGCCGGCGCATCTGGCCGAGGATCGCGCCGCCGGACTCGGCCTTCCACTGCCAGACCTTCTCGACGAACGCCTCGCGCCCCAGGTCATGCCGGGACAGGCTCTGCGCGGCGAGTTGGCGTTCCACGACGTTCTGGGTCGCGATCCCGGCGTGGTCCATGCCCGGCAGCCACAGCACCTCGTAGCCCTGCATCCGCTTGAGCCGCGCCAAGATGTCCTGGATGGTGTGGTCGAGTGCGTGGCCGATGTGCAGCGAACCGGTCACGTTGGGCGGCGGGAGGACGATGGAGAAGGGCGGCTTGTCGCTCGCCGGGTCCGCGGTGAAGTAGCCGGCCGATACCCAACGCTCGTACCGCCGCTGCTCTACCTCGCCCGGCTGGTATTGGGCGGACAGGCCACCGGTGGGTCGGCTCTCGGGGGTACGGGTTTCGGTTGCTTCGGTCACCCGTCAAGTTTAGTGAGCCGCTCGGGGAGCCTGCGTTCGCACCGGCCCGCACGGTCGGCGTTGCTAGGCTCGCCCGATGTCAGAACGCGGTACGCACCCTGTCGAGGCCGGTGAGTCCTCAGATCTCGGGTCTGGCGACATTCCGGCACCGCGATCGGCAGAGCCGGCCGATCTTGGGC
>JBKOWB010000031.1:0-3366 GCA_046724195.1 Actinomycetota bacterium | reverse complement strand
GACCAGACGCGTCGGACTCCTCAAAGCAGTCGGCGGCACACCGAGCCTGGTCGCTGCCGTGCTGCTCGCGGAGTATGTCCTCGTGGCCATCGTCGCGGCCGCGGCCGGGTTGGCGGTCGGATCGCTGACCGCTCCGTTGCTTACCGAGTCCAGTGCCGGCCTCGTCGGCAGCGCGGGCACGCCGTCGATGACCATGTCCGCGGTCGGTTTGGTGACCGCCGTGGCACTCGGAGTCGCGGTAGTCGCGACCGCTGTTCCGGCCGTGCGCGCCGCCCGCTCCAGCACCGTCAACGCGCTGGCCGACTCGGCACGCCCACCCCGCCGCATCGGTTGGCTGATCGCGATCTCGGCGCGACTGCCCGTCCCACTGCTTCTCGCCATGCGGGTCGCCGCCCGCCGGCCGCGACGGGTCGTGCTTGGTGTGGTCAGTATCGCGATCACGGTCAGCGGGATCTACGTCCTGCTGGTACTCAACGCCTTCCTCACTACCCAACCACTCGCCACCGGATATGACGATGCTCAGGTGGAGGTGCTGCGCCACGTGCTCCTCGTCTGGACGGTCATACTGCTCTCCCTGGCGGCGGTCAACGCCATCGTCATCACCTGGGCGACGGTGCTCGACAACCGGCATTCGTCGGCGCTGGCACGCGCCCTCGGCGCAACGCCTCGTGACGTGAGCGCGGCACTGGCGGCCGCGCAGGTGCTGCCCGCGCTCGTCGGCGCTGTCTTGGGCGTCTTCCCGGGAGGCTTTGCACTGTTCGCCGCCATAATCGCGATCACTGGCGGCGACAGCGACAGGGCCACGCTTCCGTCGCTCTGGCAGCTGCTCGCCGTAGTGCTAGCAACCGTGCTCGTGGTGGCGGCGCTCACCGCTGTTCCCGCCCGCCTTGGCGGCCGCCGTCCCGTGACCGAGACTCTCCAAGCCGAGCTCGGATGATTCGAGCAGGTCTGCCGGAGCTTGGCCCAACGGGTCGGTGTCCGGGCTGTGTCTCCTGTCGGCACTCGGTGCACAGGCGGCAGTGAACCGGCGGAGGTTCGCCGCGGTCAGGCAGCGTTTGAGCACAGTGATCCCAGACCTGCCTGATAGTCGCTTGAGGCCCAACGGATAACCGACGCCGTTGCCCACGGCTTACCGGCGCGCAGCATTACATAGGTCTGCGTCGCCGCGGCGACGTAGCCTTCCTGGACGTGACGCCAGGTCACCGGTTCGGCCAGCTGGGCCGCTACCGCCGCCAGTGCGGCCTCTGCGGTCGACCCTCTGCCTGGCCGATACACCCATTCGACGAGAGATCTATCCGGCGGGGAACAACCGAACCGCGCAAGCGCCCCCGTTTGCCATGCCCCCGCGGGATCCAGCACCTCGATCCCGACCGGACGGTCCTGCTTACGGCCATGATCAGAAGAGCAGGCTAGTTGGACAGGCCCGGGAGGGACGCCGAGTACGAGGACGGTCCCGGAGTCAACGGGCTCGCCTCCCCCGAGACCCATCCTGGGGCCGTGGCGATAGGTGAGGTAAACGCCAGAAGCGCCGGAGGTGTCCTGGACGCGGACGTGTACGCCGTCCCTCTGGGCTGTGAAACGGGTGGCAGAGACCCGGGTACCGGCTGGCGAACAGACAACGTCCACTACATCGGCAGCCCGCGGCGGGGAACTCGGTGCCACGATCGCGTCGGCGGTTGCCGTTGGCTCCTCGGCGGGCACGGCAAACCGCCCGCACCCCACAGTCATCCCGAACATCACCGCGCCCACGGTGATCGCGATGGGCCTTCTCATGCCGCTCACCCCGGTCGCCCATGCCTGAATGCACAGCCCGTGCCTGATGATCGATATGACGGGCGGCACCGGCCTCCAGTTCCCGTTCCGATGCAAAGACTCGTCCGCGCCGGGCAGCTGGCTGCCCAGCCGCGCCAAGGTCCGCGGGCTCGTCCTCGCCGACACTCCACGGACTTGACTGACGTAGCCGGATTGAGTGCACGGGTTCAGTCGTTCGGGCGGCGAGCCTGCTTCACCTCGTGTGCCACTGCCCACGCGTCCCCCACCGGACCCACGTGCCTGAGCTTGTCGGGGTTGACCACCGAGCGGATCGTCTGGATCCGCCCGCTGAGCACGTCGAGCGTCAAAGTGCCGACCACCTTGCCGTCCCGATCGCGAAGGATCGCGCCCGGCTGGCCGTTCAGCTCGCGTGGCTCCACTCTCGCGTCGACCCGGCCGAGCAACGGGAAGATCGAGGCGAGCACGCGGGCCACGTTGTCGGCACCGATCACGCCCCTTGTAAGCGCGGGCCCCTTGCCTCCCCCGTCCCCAACCATCTGGACGTCGGCTGCGAGCAACTCCCTCAATCCGTCGACGTCGCCATCCCGGAGCGCATCGAAGAAGCGCGCCGCCAGTTCCGCGCGTTCCCGGCGGTCCGCCTCGAACCGAGGGCGCCCGACGTCCATGTGGCGTCGCGCCCGGACCGCGAGCTGGCGGCATGCCGCCTCCGAACGCCCCACGGCAACTGCGACCTCCGGAAAGCCGAACCCGAACACCTCCCGCAACACGAAGACCGCCCGCTCCAGCGGGCTGAGCCGCTCGAGCAACAACAGTGCCGCCATCGACACCGAGTCCGCCAGCTCCGCCGATCGCTGCGGATCCTCGTAGGGGTCGGTGAGCAGCGGCTCTGGGAACCACTGCCCGACGTACGTCTCCCGTCGCACGCGCGCCGAGCGCAGCACGTCGATCGAGACCCGCGTGACCACGGCCGACAGGAAAGCCTTGGCCGACCTGGGTTGTGCCGGGGAGGACTCGTAGCGCAGCCAGGTCTCCTGGACCGCGTCCTCGGCCTCGCTCACGCTGCCAAGGACCCGGTAGGCGATCGCGAACAGCAGCGGCCGCAGCTCCTCGAACTCCTCGGCCCGGTCCTTCGTTCGGGTCACATCAACCCTTCCTTGAAGCCCTGCCGCCACGACGGGTAGCGCAGCTGCCAGCCGAGCTCCCGCTTGGCCTTGGCGTTGGAGAAGCCACGCCCTTCGGTCATCATCCCCACGACCATCTCGCCGGCCAGCAGCCGGGCCAGCCACGCGGGGAGCCGCCTCGGCCGCTTTGCCCCCGCGCACGCGGCCAGATGCGGCAGCCACTCGCTGACCGGAGCCGGCTCGTCGTCGACGATGTTGAACACGCCCTTTGCCTGCTGCTCCACCGCCAGGACGGTAGCGCTCGCCGCGTCGTCGACATGCACCCAGGAGACATAGCCGGTGCCACCCCCGACGAGCGGGACAAGCCGCTTCCGTACGAGCTTGACCTGATCGTCGTGGGCGCCCGGCCCGTAGAACCCGCCGTAGCGCAGGACCGCGCCCCCGGCCCCGACCACCACGTCCTCGAGGTGGT
>JBKOWB010000153.1:0-18997 GCA_046724195.1 Actinomycetota bacterium | reverse complement strand
GGCCAGCGCGGGTGTGCCGGCCCGCGGCGGCAATCCTTGCCAGAGCGCGGCGAGCGCGGCCCGCTGGGCGGGCGGTAGCCGTGCGGCGGCGTCCGCGGGGAGCTGGCCGGCGAGATCCGCGATACCCGCGTACGGGAGGCGGCGTTCGGTCTGCGCGGGCCGTAGCCGCAGCACGAGCTCCCGGCGGACGGCGGCCGCGGTCGCGACCGCGTCCAGCAGCGCGGTCTTGCCGATCCCCCCGGGCCCGTGCAGCGCGACGCCGCCACCGACGGACAGGCGCGACTCGATGGCGGTCAGGAGCGACGCACGGCCGAACAACGGCGTCGCGTCGCTCTGCACGCGGGTACACCCCCTAGGCCGGTCCGATCCGCCTCAGCCTAGGAATCTCACAGTCAACCATCAATGGGTTCGCATGTGACAAGTATTGACATTGCCACATGTCTTCACTTGGTGGGCGCGTTCTGCAGGCTCGACCAGCGGTCGGCGAGCTGCCGGCGACGGCAGGCGACCAGATGGCTGGCGAGGATCGCGGGCTGGCCGCCGCGTACGCACACGTCCGCGCCCGCGGTCAGCACACCGGCGACGAGCTCGGCGGGCGCCTTCGGGTCGACGAGCGCGACGATCCGGGTACGTCGGGGAAGGATCCTCCGGCCGGCGCTCACATCGGCCACCGAGGCGTTGCTGAACAGTACGATCTCGTCGGGGTGCACATCGTCGAGGTCGCGCGCCCGGCGCATCGTCCAGCCGGTCGGGAGGTGGGCCGGCAAGGCGGCGACGCGGCCGGGATGGCCCAGCACGGCGACCACCGGGCGCATGCTCTTCGTGGTGGGCGGGTTGAGCGGCAGATCAGTGGCGGTCGCGGAATAGGGACGCACGAGCATCTCGACCTCCCCCTCGGCTGGTGGGCGTTACACCCCACCATTCGCCGCCAGCCTGGGGCGCGCTTGTACCTGGCCTGTGCGTTCGTTGTCAGCGGGACCGGCGTCAGGCGTGATGCACAGAACGCACCGTGAACAGGCGCGGATCGGCGGACTCGGCGATCGACATGATCTGTGCCATGTGGCTCTCCACCTCCTTGTCGTACTGCATGTCGTCATATGCCTCGACGCTCGCCCACTGCGCATAGTTGACCACCCGGGTCATGTCGAGGCTGGCGTGGACAGTGGCCGAGATGAAGCCGGGCAGGTGGACGAGAACCTCCGCAATGGCCTTGTCGAGCGCGGCCACCAGCTCGTGCTGCCGCACCTCCGGGCAGGTGAACACGTTGATGAGCGTGATGTACCTGTCGTCGGCGGAGATGGTGGTCTGTTGCTTGTCGGACATGGGGTTCACGCTAGCCCGTACCGCACCGCGGGGTTCCGCTCACGCCGAGTCGCGGCGTACCACCTGGACCAGGTCCTTCATCGTGATCGCCGGCTCCGGCCGGCCGTTGACGGCGGCGACGACCGTCGCGGACAGGTGCGTGGCCACCGCGGTCTGATCCGTGGTCACGGACGTGAGCGCGGGCACGGCCAGCCGCGCCGCCGGGATGTCGTCGACGCCGATCACCGCGAGGTCCGCGGGGGCAGCCAGGCCGCAGCGGCGCATGCCGGCCAGCACGGCGAGGGCCACCTCATCGTTGTACGCGCACACGCCCGTCACGCCACTGTCCCGCCATCGGCGTACCGCCTTCTCGGCGGGCTCCGGATCCAGCGGCACGGTGTGCACCACCGGTGCGTCCAGGCCCCGCCCGGCGCAGGCGGCGCCGGCCCCGTCCAGCCTGGGCTCGGCGAAGATCCGCACCCGCTCGTCGTCGGGATACGCGTACCCGAGCCGGGTGTGGCCCTGAGCCGCGAGGTGCTCGGCCTGGAGCCGCCCGACCAGCTGTTGCGGCACCTCGAGCTCGCGCCGGCGTTGCCGGGTGCGGCCCAGCAGCAGGACCACCAGCGCGACGCCGGCGGCGCGCATGGCGTCGATCTCGTCGCCGGAGAAGTCGGCGAACGCGAGGACGGCGGCCGGCGTGATCGCCTTCCAGATCTCCGATATGGGCCGGTCGTCGCGGCTGCCGGGATGCACGACGAGGGTGAGACCGGAACGGGCCAGGGCGGTGGACAGATTGCCAAGCATCGCGCCGACCTCCTGCCCGATCGGCCAGTCGGGCAGCAGGCACAGCACCACGTCCGACCGGCCGGTCCGCAGCGTGCGGGCGGCCGCCGACGGCGCGTAGCCGAGCCTCGCCGCCGCGTCGAGCACCCGGGTCCGGGTGCCCGGGGAGATGGTCTGGTGCGGAGTGTCGTTCAGCACGTAGCTGACGGTCGCGCGGGACACACCGGCCACGCGGGCGACGTCGGCGCTGGTCACGCGGCGTGTCGTCGGCTCGGTCATGGCTCACACCTCCCTCGGCGGGTCTTGCCGTCAGCAGCGGTGGTGTTTACGGTACTGACATCAGCAACTTACACGTGTAACCTGCGATCGCCCCCTCATTCGGAGAAGGTCCCCATGACGACATCCCCCGGGTCCGGCCACGCCGACCTCGTCAAGTCGCTCGACCTGCCCGCGAAGGTTGCGCTGCTGACCGGCGCCACCATGTTCACGCTCGCGCCGAACGCGTCGATCGGGCTCGGCGAGCTGCGCCTCTCCGACGGCCCGACCGGCGTGCGTGGCCTCAAGTTCAGCGGCGGCCGGAAGGTGGCGTTGTTCCCGAACGCCACGCTGCTGGCGTCGGCCTGGAGCGAGGACATCGCGTACGAGGTGGGCAAGCTGCTCGCCGAGGAGGCCATGGCGCAGCAGATCCACGTCGTCCTCGGGCCTACCATCAACCTGCACCGCACCCCGCTCGGCGGCCGGTTATTCGAGGCGTACTCCGAGGACCCGCTGCTCACCGGCAAGCTGGCCGCGGCGTACGTGCGCGGGATGCAGGCCAGCGGCGTCGGCGCGTGCCTCAAGCATCTGGTCGCCAACGAGTCGGAGACCGACCGCAACACCGTCAACAGCGTGGTGGACGAGGCCACCCTGCGCGAGCTGTACCTGCTGCCGTTCGAGATCGCGGTCGCCGAGGCGGACCCCTGGTCGATCATGGCAGCGTACAACGACGTCAACGGCGTGGCCGCCACGGAGCAGCACCACGTGAACAACGAGGTGGTCAAGGGCGAGTGGGGCTACCGCGGCCTGATCATGTCGGACTGGTTCGCCACCAAGACCGCCGGGCCGGCCGCGAACGGCGGGCTCGACCTGGTCATGCCCGGCCCGACGGGCCCGTGGGGCGACGCGCTGGTCGACGCCGTACGCTCCGGCGAGGTCGACGAGGCTGTCATCGACGACCACCTGGCCCGGTTGCTGCTGCTCGCGGAGCGGGCCGGCGCGCTGGGCTCGCCGCGGACCTACCCGTCGGGGCTGCCCGCGCCGGACAGCCTGGTCCGCAAGGAGCAGCTGACCCGGCTGGCCGCGCAGGGCATCACGGTGCTCAGGAACGACGCCGGCATCCTGCCGCTGAACCGGTCGCAGACCGTGGCGCTGATCGGCCGGCACGCGCTCGAGACGATCGACATGGGCGGTGGCTCCGCGCAGGTGAACCCGCCGTACCAGGTCAGCGTCGCGGAGGGGCTGCGCGCGCTGCTGGGCGACAAGGTCACCGCCACCGACGGCGTCGAGGTCCGGACGCGGCCGGTGCCCGCGCGCGGCGGTTACCTGACCGATCCTGAGACGGGCGAGCCCGGTGTCGCGGTCACCTTGTTCGACGCCGGCGGCAACGAGCTGGAGCGGCGGCACGCCGCCAACGCCACCACCATGGTCGGCCTGGACGATGACCTCCCCGGCACCGTCGCCACCGCGACGCTGCGCGGCACGATCAACGGGTCCGGGCAGGTCGAGCTGGGTGTCATAGGCGTCGGTGACTGGACGGTACGGGCCGGAGACCGCACGCTGGCCTACACGTTGACGGTGTCCGGAACCAACATGGGCGAAGAGATCCTCGCGCCGCCGACGGGGACCGACATCGTGGATGTGAACGCCGGCACGTTGCTGGAGGCCACGGTGACGCTGCGGCCGGGCGTGGGCCCGGCCGGCGAGGCGTTCACCGGCATCGGCCTGTTCGGCCTGATCGCCCGCAAGGCGGCCCGCGAGATCGTCGACGTGATCGACGACGCAGTCAAGGCCGCGGCCGTCGCCGACGTCGCGGTGGTGGTGGTCGGTCTCACCGAGGAGCAGGAGACGGAGTCGGTCGACAAGTCCACCCTGCGCCTGCCGGGCGCGCAGGACGCGCTGGTCGAGGCCGTGGCCGGCGCCGCGCGCAAGACGATCGTGGTGGTCAACGCGGCCACGCCGATCGTGATGCCGTGGCTGTCGCGGGTGGACGCGGTGCTGTGGGCCGGATTGCCCGGGCAGGAGGGTGGTCACGCGGTGGCGGCCGCGTTGCTCGGCGACATCGAGCCGGCGGGCCGGCTGGTCACCACGTTCCCCGCCGACGACGGCAAGTCTCCGGCCTGGTCGGTGACGCCGGTGGACGGTGCGCTGCCGTACCAGGAGCGGACGTTCATCGGGTATCGCGGCCACTTCGCCGGCCGGGCGCCGCAGCCGATGTTCTGGATGGGTCACGGCCTGGGCTACAGCTCGTGGGAGTACGGCGATGTGCGCCTGGTCGACGGCGACTCGCCGGCCGTGGCGGCGACGGTGACGAACACCGGCGCGCGTACGAGCCGCGAGGTCGTGCAGGTGTACTTCCGGCCCGCCGAGCCCGACGAGCCGGTGCGCCTGGTCGGCTGGCAGTCGGTGACGGTCCCGCCCGGCGAGTCGACCCGCGTGACGGTCCCGACGGACGCCCGCCTGTGGCGCAAGTGGAACACCGAGTCCGGCGGCTGGGACCGCCTGTCCGGTGCCGGCGAGGTGCTCGTGGCCCGGGGCCTGGGCGACGTCCGAGCCACACTTCCGCGCTAGACCGAGCCGTGGGTCAGCAGGGGGAGTTCCAGGCGTCGATCGCCGGGTTCCCGTGTTCGAAGCCGAGCGTCGACAGCGTGGCGGTGTCCAGCTTCAGCACGCGACCGTCGCTCGGCGGCAGGCCCACCCAGCGGGCGCCGCACACCCGCAGGCAGTGGCCGTGGCCGATCAGCGCGACGTCGCCGCCGGCCAGCAGCGTCCTGGCCCGGGCGAGGACCCGGTCTACGCGGGCGCCGACCTCGGCGGGCGACTCGCCGCCGGGGCAGCCGTCGGTCCACAGCGACCAGTCAGGCCGCGTCTCGCGGATCTCGGCGGTGGTGACGCCCTCGTACTCGCCGTAGTTCCACTCGGCGAGGTCCTCGGTGATCTCGGTGACGGTGAGGCCGGCGAGCTCGGCGGTGCGCAGCGCCCGCTTCCGCGGGCTCGAGAGCACCGTGGCGAACTTGCGCCCGGCCAGCTTCTTGCCGACCGCGCGGGCCTGTTCCACACCGGCCTCGGTGAGATCCAGATCGGTGTACGAGGTGTGCTTACCGACCGCACTCCACTCGGTCTGCCCGTGCCGGATGAGCACGATCTCCGCCATCACGGTCTCCCTCGTCCGCCCGCTTACTTTCTACCCCGGGCGGACGCTCGATTCACCGTGCGGTGGCGAAGTCGCCGCCCCGGACCGGAGCCGGTCGCCCGGACCGGCGGCGCGCAACGGCCTGGGCCGTCGCGGTGGCCGCGCGGGCGGTACGGGACTCGGCTCCGGCCGTACCGGAGAGGGTCTCAGCGGCCCGCGAGGAGGTCCTCGAACGACGTGGTGAGGACGAACGGGTCGGCGACCGTCGCGGGCGCGCGGCGGTCCATCTCGCGGACCAGCTCGGCCGCGGCGCGGTCGATGCGGCCGCGCAGCGCGCCGTCGGCCGTCTCGCCGCCCCAGTCCTCGCTGGCCGCGAAGACCGACGTCGGCACGGTGACCGCGCGCAGGTACGCGAACATGGGTCGCATCGCGTGCTCCAGCGCGAGCGAGTGCCGTGCGGTGCCGCCGGTCGCCGCGATCAGGACCGGCTTGTCCACCAGCGCGTCGTGATCGAGGACGTCGAAGAAGGACTTGAAGAGGCCGCTGTAGCTCGCGGTGAAGATCGGGCTCACCGCGATGACCGCGTCGGCGCCGGCGACCGCGTCGAGCGCGCCCTTCAGGGCGGTCGACGGGAAGCCGGTCACCATGTGGTTCATCAGGTCGTGGGCGAGATCGCGCAGCTCTATCACGCGGGTGTCGAGCACGATGCCGGCGTCGGCGGCCGCGGCCGCCGCCGCCGCGGACAGCTGGTCCGCGAGCAGGCGGGTGGAGGAGGGTTGGCTCAGGCCCGCGGTCACCACGACGAGCGAGCGCTGCTTCATGCCGTCACCTCGGCCAGTTGCGCGGCGACCAGGGACTCGTGGGTCGGTGCCTCGGGGACGTGCGCCGGCTTCAGCGCAGCGAACTCCCTGCGCAGCACCGGCACGACCTCCTCGCCGAGGATGTCCAGCTGCTCGAGGACCGTCTTGAGCGGCAGGCCCGCGTGGTCGAGCAGGAACAGCTGGCGCTGGTAGTCGCCGACGTAGTCGCGGAAGCCGAGCGTACGGTCGATGACCTGCTGGGGGCTGCCGACGGTCAGCGGCGTCTCGGCGGTGAACTCCTCCATCGACGGGCCGTGGCCGTAGACCGGGGCGTTGTCGAAGTACGGCCGGAACTCCCGTACCGCGTCCTGCGAGTTCTTGCGCATGAACACCTGACCGCCGAGGCCGACGATGGCCTGGTCGGGATCGCCGTGCCCGTAGTGCGCGAAGCGCTCGCGGTAGAGGTCCACCATGCGCTGGGTGTGCGAGGCCGGCCAGAAGATGTGGTTGGCGAAGAAGCCGTCGCCGTAGTAGGCGGCCTGCTCGGCGATCTCCGGGCTGCGGATCGAGCCGTGCCAGACGAAGGGCGGCACGCCGTCGAGCGGGCGCGGCGTCGACGTGAACGACTGCAACGGCGTACGGAACTTGCCGGACCAGTCCACGACGTGCTCGCGCCACAGCTTGTGCAGCAGCGCGTAGTTCTCGACCGCTAGCGGGATGCCGGCGCGGATGTCCTTGCCGAACCATGGGTAGACCGGGCCGGTGTTGCCGCGGCCCAGCATGAGGTCTACCCGGCCGTCCGCCAGGTGCTGCAGCATCGCGTAGTCCTCCGCGATCTTGACCGGGTCGTTGGTCGTGATCAGCGTCGTGGACGTGGACAGCAACAGCGTCGACGTCTGCGCGGCGATGTAGCCGAGCATGGTGGTCGGAGAGGACGGCACGAACGGCTCGTTGTGGTGCTCGCCCGTGGCGAAGACGTCGAGCCCGACCTCCTCGGCCTTCTTGGCGATCGTCACCATCGCCTTGATCCTCGCCTGCTCGGTTGGTACCCGCCCGTTCGTCGGGTCGGGCGTCACGTCGCCGACGGTGAAGATCCCGAACTGCATGACTGCTCCTGAGCTTACGGTCGAGGCCAGAGGGCCCCGGACTGTCCCCCACAACGCCTTTGATGCGTCAACTATTTCGCAGTCAAGCATTGTGTGGGATGGCGCAGGTCACAGTGGCAACCACAGGGCCGGGACGTTCGGCGGCTCCCATCCGACCAGCGAGGTGTGCGCTTGCCGGCACTGGTAGCGGGCTCCGCTGTAGGTGACGACGTCGCCGACGTTGTACGCCGTATCGGGCGCCCAGGCGTTCGCCGCGGGCGGGGTCGTTGGCGGCGGGGTGGTCGGCGGAGGCGTGGTGGGCGGTGGCGGTGGCGGGCCGCCCGGGTTGTCGGTCGCGGCCAGCAGCGCGCCGAGGCCGGACGCCTGGGTGCGCCAATCCCGCGCGTTCGGGTACGCGGACGACGTCTGCCCGGTCCAGCGTTCCCCGATGCGGTTGATCCCGTCGCGGTCCGCGTTCCAGACGCTGTCGGCTTGGGTACGGGCGTACGCGCGATACCCGGCCACCCCGGTGGCGTCGGCGAGGTCCATCAGGTACCGCATGAAGATGCCCTTGAACTGCTTGCCGTTGTCGTCGCAGGTGCGGTCCGTTGCGTCGCACGCCTCGGTGAGGATGCCGTTCCTGGTCAATTCGGACGAGCTCATGGCGGCGTCGGCGAGCCGGCGGGCGGCGGCGAGCACGCCCGCGTTGCCGTTCGCCCGCCACACCTCGAGCGCGGCACCGATGGCCAGGCCCTGGTTGTAGGTCCACACGGTTCCGCCGTTGTTGGCGCACGACCCGGTCAGGCCGTCATTGACCAGGCCCGAGGCGTTGATCATGCCGCTGTTCGCGAACCAGTTCCAGCCGGTCACCGCCCGGTTCAGCCACGTGGTGTCGCCGGCGACGCGGTTGTGCAGCGCGGCGGCCAGCCGGATGTAGAGGCCGATGGTGACCGCGTTCTTGTACGTGCGCTCCCGGTTCCACCAGACGCCTCCGCCGCACGTGGAGGTATCCCAGTAGCCGTGGACGTAGTTCGCGATCGTGATCGCCTCGTTGAGGTACTTGGTGTCGCGGGTCAGGTCGTACGCCTGCACCCAGGCGATCCCCCACCATGCGGCGTCGTCGATGGCCCGGCTGATGAAGTGGCCCTCGATCGGGTCGCTGCTCTTCACCCCGGCCGGGAACGCGACCTTGTTGACCTCGAACGTCCGGTCCACGGCCCACCGGTAGTCGGTGCGGCCGGTGCGCTCCATCCAGTCCATGACGGTGGTGATCGCGACCGCGGAATTCCACCAACTCGACAGCCACCACGCGGTGTCCGGCTGGTACGCCCACATCAGCGCGTCGGCCGCAGCGGCGGTCCGATCGTTCGCGGGACGGGCCCACGCCGTACAGCTGCCGTTGGCGCCGGTGACCGCACGGCCGCAGGCGCGCAGCGCACCGCCGTACAGGAGCGCGAGGGGGTCGCGGGACGCGAACATGGTCGTACGCGTGGAGCTGGCGCCCGACGGGATGCTGGTCCGGCCGAGCGACGAGCCGCCGGGCCAGGTGGCGCCCTCGTCCCACGACCGGTCGAGCCAGACCTCGTCGCCTGCCGTGCCCCCGGTGATGGTCGCCCAGGCCATGCCACGTGTCTCCATGTGCAGCGCGATGGTCCGGCCGCTCAACGTGGTCGGCCCGACCGGCTGGACGTCGCCCACCGCGACCGACGCGTCGGCACCGTCGCAGATGACGTCGCAGGCCTTGACATGCACCCAGTTGGTGCACTGGATGCCGCCGGCGTCGCCGCAAGCGCGGATCATGCCGCGCGCGTGGTGCGACGGGTCGGCGAGGTTGTACATGAGCGTGCGGGTACCGGTCCAGGTACCGGGGATGCTGGCCTTGCCGAGCAGACCGTCCCACGTCGGGCCGCCGTCCCAGGTCCGGTCCAGCCAGATCGAGTCGCCGGTCGTCCCGTTGTCGATGCTGCCCCAGGCCATCGCGTCGGCATCGGAGACGTGCAGCGCGATGCGGCGACCGTTCTGGATCCGGTCGGCGACCGGAAAGGTGTCCTGCCGCGCCTGGGACGGGTCCCGGGTGTCGCAGTAGACCGAGCACACGGTGGCCATGATGCTCGGGACCGCCGCGGCAGGCCGGGACACGGCCTGCGCGCCGGCGGGCCGCAGCAGGACTCCGATGAGGACGGTGACGAGGACGACGGCGGCACGCTTCATGGCGCACTCCCCTAGCTCAGGTCCTCACATATTGACGTTTGTGAACGCGTTTGAGCAAGGGTTGTTTACAGTTACGCGACAGCCGCCGGACGCCGTGGGCGTCCGGCGGCTGTTCTTACCGGGTCAGCGGCCCTCCAGCGCCCTGACGTTGTCACCGAAGGTCCAGCCTCGGGAGCCGTCCCAGTTGGCCGACCAGGTCATCAGGCCCTTGATGCCGCTGACGCTCTGGTACGCCTGCGACACCAGCGACGGGGTCATGTACCCGCCGCCCGCGCCCGGCTGCGCCGGCAACCCCGGGACCTGCCGGTCGTACGGGACGCGGATCGTCGTGCCCTGGATGGTCAGGCCGGAGTTCAGGCACTGGGTCTGGACCGTGAAGCCCTGCACCGTACCGGCCGAGTACGAGTCGCCCGAGCAGCCGTACATGCTGCCGTTGTAGTACTGCATGTTCAGCCACCACAGCCGGCCGTTGTCCATGTACTTCTTGATGATCGGCAGGTACGCGCCCCAGATCGAGCCGTACGTGACGCTGCCACCGGTCACGTACGCGGTCTCGGGCGCCATGGTCAGACCGAAGTTCGACGGCATCGCGGCGAGCACCCCGTCGATGATCCGGATCAGGTTCGCCTGCGACGTTGACGGCGAGGTGATGCTGCCGCTGCCGACCAGGCCGGTCTCGATGTCGATGTCGATACCGTCGAAGTTGTACTGCTTGAGCAGCGGCACGATGGTCGCGACGAACCGGTCGGCCACCGCGCTCGAGCCGAGGTCGATGCCGGCCGTCGCGCCGCCGATCGACATCAGGATGGTGGCGCCGGCCGCCTTGGCCGAGCACATCTCCGCGGGGGTCGCCACCTTCACGCCCGCGTCCATGCCGTTCTCCCACAACACCGTGCCGTCCGAGCGGATCACCGGGAACGCCGCGTTGATGACGTTGTAGCCGTGCTGCCCGAGCCGGCTGTCGTTGATCGGGATCCACCCGAGACCGGGGTGCACGCCGTTCGAGGCGCCGTCCCAGTTCTCCCAGTAGCCCTGCAGGACCTTGCCCGCCGGCCGCGACTTGACCGCGCAGGTCGTGCCTCCGGGCGGGGTCGTGGGCGGCGTGGTGGGCGGGGTCGTCGGGGGCGTCGTGGGCGGGGTCGTCGGGGGCGTGGTCGGGGGCGTGGTCGGCGGCGTCGTGCCGCCGCCGGTACAGGCGCCGAGGTCGCGCCACAGCGACGCCGCCGCGACCGGGTTCCAGCCGGCGCCGACGTAGGCCGTGTGCGTCACAAGCGCCTCGTACAGCCGGCCCTGGTACGTGACCTGGGTGCCGGCGGTGTAGGTGTTGCCCTCCGCCCACGCCGGGGCGGAGCAGACCACCGCGGCCACATTGGTCGCGGCCATCCCGTTGGGCGCGAACGTCAGCGCCGCGGCGACGGCCACCGCGGCGCCGGCGACGAGGGCGATGACCCGACGTCGAGTTTTCATTGGGCACTCCTACACGACGACCTCCGGCAGAATTAATTGACATTCTTAACAGTTAGCCATCGAGAAAGCTAGATAGGAATTCCCGCACGGCCGCCGCGGTGGCCGGCACCGGGATGCCATGGTCCGCGCCGCCGGGAATCTCCTGATGCCGGCCGTCCGGCAACGCGCCGGCCAGCGACCGTGCCGCCTGGGCCAGCCCCGGCCACGTCTGCGCCCCGTTCATCACCAGCGCCGGCACGGATACCGAAGCGAGCGCCGGCGTCGGCACGGCGAACTCGGCGGTGATCGTGGCGTCGTACACGGTGCTCTGCGCGATCGCCTCGAGCGCCGGAAACATCGGCGACTGCCGGATCTGCGCCACCACCTCCGGCGGCAGCCCGATGCCCTCGGACTGGAACAGCGTCACCGCGTCGCCGCCCCGGCCCTGCTGGACCAGATCGTCGAGGCGCTCCGGCAGGTCGGTCCGCTGCCGCCAGGCGTCCATCGCGAACGGCGCCTCGTACAGCGCAAGCGCGGTGATCGGCACCTTCTGAGCGGCCGCGTGCACAGCGAGCAGCGCCCCCGAGGAGTACCCGAAGACGGCCGCGGAGCCGCCGACGATATCGATCAGGGCGGCCAGGTCCTCGACCTCCCGATCGATCGCGTACGGGCGGGTGTCCCCGCTCTGCCCGCGGGCCCGCCGGTCGTATGTGACGACGGTGAAGTCGTCCGCGAGTTGCTCGGCCACCGGCGCGCAGGTGGTGTGGTCGTTGAACGCGCCGGTCGCAAAGACGATCGGCCGTCCGGTGCCGGACCGCTCGTACGCGATGCGGGTGCCGTCGGTGGACGTGACGAAGTCCATCAGAGTCTCCCTTCCTCGTCGCTCCTACCGGATGGACGAACGAGGCGGGGACCGTTGGACACCCACGTGTCCTTTCGTCGCGGCGCCGTTCGTCCATCCAGTGCGGGAGATGCTAAGGAGGAACGGTGCGATACCTGTTGCTGATCAGCGCGGACGAGGACACGGCCCAGCAGGCCATGGCGGCCGGAGACTTCTCCAGTTTCGGGACGTGGCTGGCCGACCTGCAACGCCGCGGGGTGCTCGATGCGCACGTAGGCCTGCATGACAGCCGCGCCGCGACCACGGTCCGCGTACGCGACGACGAAATCCTGCTCACCGACGGCCCGTTCATGGAGGGGCGCGAGCAGGTGGGCGGCCTCGCACTGATCGACTGCCGCGACCTCGACGAGGCTATCGAGATCGCCGCGGGACATCCCGCGGCGGCCGTCGGCCAGGTCGAGATCCGCCCGGTCCGTGAGTGACGTCGAGAAGACGCTCGCTCAGGCGTTTCGCGACGACTGGGGGCGGGTCGTCGCCACGCTCATCGGCGTACTCGGGGACTGGGACCTGGCCGAGGAGTGCGCGCAGGAGGCGTTCGCCGCGGCGCTGCCGGCCTGGCGGCGCGACGGGATCCCGGACAGCCCGCGGGCCTGGCTGACCACCACCGCGCGGAACCGGGCCGTCGACCGGATCCGGCGGGCGAAGCTGGGTGCCGCGAAGCTGCGCGAGCTTGCCGTGGACGAGACCACCGATCTGGAGGTCGACATGGACGCGCTGGACAGTGGGATCTCGGACGACCGGCTGCGGCTGATCTACACGTGCTGCCATCCGGCGCTGTCCGCCGAGTCCCGGGTCACGTTGGCCCTGCGGACGCTGTGCGGGCTGAGCACCGCCGAGATCGCCCGGGCGTTCCTGGTCCCGGAGGCGACGATGGCCAAACGTCTGGTCCGCACGAAACGGAAGATCGCGGTGGCCGGGATCCCCTATCGAGTGCCGCCGGCCCACCTGCTGCCGGAGCGGACCGCCGCCGTCCTCACCGTCGTCTACCTGCTCTTCCACTCCGGATACGCGGCCACGTCCGGTCCGGCACTCATCCGGGCCGAGTTGTGCGACCACGCCGTGCGCCTGGCCCGCATGGTCGCCGAGCTGATGCCCGACCATCCGGAGGCCGCCGGCCTGCATGCGCTGCTCCTGCTGCTGCACGCGCGCCGCTCGGCCCGGGTCGGCGCGGACGGCGCGCTGATCCCGCTCGAGGAGCAGGACCGTTCCCGCTGGGACCGCACCGCGATCGCCGATGGCGTGGCGACGATCCAGCACGCCCTGCGCCGCGAACGCCCCGGCCCCTACCAGTTGCAGGCGCTCGTCGCGGCCTGCCACGCGACCGCGCCGGCGGCCGCGGCCACCGACTGGTCCCGGATCGCCGATCTCTATGACCGCTTGCTGGCGCTGGTCCCGTCGCCGGCGGTCCGGCTCAACCGCGCCATCGCGATCGCCATGCGGGACGGCCCGCGGGCCGGCCTCGACCTGCTCGACGACCCCGGGTATGCGGTGGGCGATCACCCGCTCCTGCCGGCCACCCGCGCCGACCTGCTCCGCCGGCTGGGCCGGTACGCCGAGGCGATGCCGCACTACCGCGAGGCGCTGGACCGCACGGACAACGACGCCGAACGCCGGTATCTCGCCCGTCGCCTACGTGAGTGCGAGGGCCCGACGCCCCGGACCGGCGCAGCCAACGCCTAGCGGCGATGAGTGGGCCAGCCGGGCAAGCTGGCCGGGCGTGCCAGCCGGGGTGTGCCAGCCGGGCGGGCTGGCCGAGGGCGGCCCGCCGCCGGCACTCCCTACGGTGCGGTCCAGCGGACTTCCAAGGGCAGCTCGAGGAAGCCCGCGTACGGTTCGAGCGCCGCTTCGGCCTTCCTGCGCTCGCCGGGCCGCATCGGCGCGAGCGGCGTCACCGACACCGTGACGGCCTTCTTGCCGAGCGTGCGCTTCCAGGTGCCAACGACCCGTCCCGCCCGGACGATCGTCGCCTGGAAGACCCCATTGCCGCCCGGGATGATGGCCTGCTTGTGCGCGTCGTCGACCATCATCGAACGGTCCTTGAAGCCCAGCAGATACTCGTCGAAGCCGGGCAGCGCCACCCAGTCGTCGATATCGGCCGCGCCCGCGTCCACCAGCGCCGGGTCGACGATCATCTCCGTGCCATCCACCCGGATCGTGGTCAGCCGGTCCCCGGCGGCGGCGACGCCGGTCTTCGCGTCTGCCATCGTCAGTCCCGTCCAGCCCGCGAAGTCCTTTCTGGTCGTTGGGCCGTGACTGCGGAAGTAGCGGAGCGCCATGATGCCCAGCGCTTCCTCGCGATCCGGCCGGTTGGCTTTCGGCGCCCAGTCGTCCAGCAGCGCGAACGTCTGCTCCTTGCCGACGTGCGGGGCGATGCAGGTGACGCCGCGCTGGCTCGCATACCAGAGCAGGTGGTAGCCCTGCTGGCCGGCCACCGCGACCCCGGCGTCGGCGAGCGCGGCGAGGCATTGCGCGCGCGTCATCCGCTTTCCGCCGGCGAGCGCGGCGGCCAGGACCTCGACACCCCGGTCCGCCGCCTTCTCGGTGAGGCCGACCGTCTGCCGGCGCTTGGCGGCGCCGTCCAGCGCGCGCACGCCCATGAGGTCGAGCATCCAGCGCGCGTCCGCCGGCGGGACGAGGTGGACGGTGCCGCGCATCGGCCAGGTGCGGATCGCCTCGCGGCGTTCCAGCGCGGCATTGACGTCGGCGAGCGTGAACCCCGGTAGGCGCACGCCGAGGGACCAGAGCGCACTGGCCATGTCTTGGGCCTGCATCGCGCCGAACCACTCCACCACGCCGGCCACGGTGTCCGGCTTGGCGCTCGGGTGCGCCCGCAGCAGCAGACTGGTCATCCGCATCGAGAGCGCCTCGGCGACGATCACATCCACGGGCGTAAGCCTACGGGCACCCACCGACAGAAAGGGCGGCCCGGAGGCCGCCCATCCTCGAGCCGGACGCTAGTTTCGGCCGCGCTCCGAGCGGTAGCGCGCGATCAGCGCTCTCGTCGACGAGTCGAGGTCCGCCGCCTGCGCAGACTCCCCGGTCAGCAGCGGGGCAAGCTGGTTGGCCATCACCTTGCCCAGCTCGACACCCCACTGGTCGAACGAGTTGATCTCCCACACCGTCCCCTGGGTGAACACGATGTGCTCGTAGACGGCGATCAGCTGGCCCAGCGTCGACGGGGTGAGCTTCGGCGCGATGATCGTGGTGGTGGGGTGGTTACCCGGCATCACCTTGTGCGGTACCAGCGCCTCGGGCACGCCCTCCGCCGCGATCTGCTCGGCTGTGCGGCCGAACGCGAGCGCGCCGGTCTGCGCGAAGAAGTTCGACATGAACAGGTCGTGCATGCCGTCGATGTCGTGGTTGGGCTGGCTGAAGCCGACGAAGTCGGCCGGGATCAGCTTGGTGCCCTGGTGGATGAGCTGGTAGAAGGCGTGCTGGCCGTTGGTGCCGGGCTCGCCCCAGAAGACTTCACCGGTCTGGTATTCCACCGGCGTGCCGTCGAGCCGGACCGACTTGCCGTTGCTCTCCATGGTGAGCTGCTGCAGGTAGGCGGCGAACCGGTGCAGGTACTGCGCGTACGGCAGGACGGCATGCGACTGCGCTCCGAGGAACGTGTCATACCAGACGTTCAGCAGGCCCAGCAGCGCCGGCACGTTGCGCTCGACGGGTTCCGTCCGGAAGTGCTCGTCGACGGCGTGGTAGCCGGCGAGCATGTCGGCGAACTGCTCCTTGCCGATCGCGATCATCACGGACAGGCCGACCGCGGACGGCAGCGAGTAGCGGCCGCCGACCCAGTCCCAGAAGCCGAACATGTTGTCGGTGTCGATGCCGAACTCGGCCACCCGCTGGGCATTGGTGCTGACCGCGACGAAGTGCTTGGCCACCGCGGACTCGTCGCCGCCGAGGCCGGCGAGCAGCCAGTCGCGGGCCTGCGTGGCATTGGTCAGCGTCTCCTGGGTGGTGAACGTCTTCGACACGACGACGAACAGCGTGCTGGCCGGGTCGAGATCGTGCGTCTTCTGGTGGAGATCGGTGGGGTCGATGTTGGAGACGAACCGGCATTGGATCTGCGGGTCGGCGTACGCCTTCAGCGCCTCGTAGGCCATCACCGGACCGAGGTCGGAACCGCCGATGCCGATGTTGACGACGGTGCGGATGCGCTCGCCCGTGGCGCCCCTCCACTCCCCCGACCGGACCCGGTCGGTGAACGCCCCCATCCGGTCCAGTACCCCGTGCACCTCCGCGACCACGTCCTGGCCGTCGACGACCAGCGAGGCGTCGCGCGGCATCCGCAGCGCGACGTGCAGGACAGCTCGGTCCTCGGTGGTGTTGATGTGCTCGCCCGCGAACATGGCGGCGATGCGCTCACGGAGATGGGCTCGCTCGGCGAGGGCGAACAGTGCCGCGAGGACCTCATCGGTGACCAGATTCTTGCTGTAGTCCACATAGAGATCCGCGACCTGGGTCGTCAGCCGCTCACCGCGGCGCGGGTCGCTGTCGAACAGGTCCCGCAGGTGAACGCCCGCGAACTTCTCGGCGTGGCCCTGTACGGCCTGCCATTCGGCGCTGTCGGACACGTGTTCGCTCATTGATCGGTCTCCCGCCTGAACCCGGATTCTCGGTGTCATCGTGGCACGATTCCCGGCGGCACGCCGCGTGTCCGGGGCGCCGAAAAACCCCGGACCACTTGAACCGTCAAGCCAGTAGACTCGGCGCCGTGGAGCCGAAGTGGCTGGATGACCAGCAGCTCGAGGCGTGGTTGTGCTTCGCCCGCGTGCTGGTCGCCCTGCCCGCCGAGCTGGACAGCGAGATGCAGCGCCGGGCCGGCGTCACGCAGTTCGAGTACGCGGTGATGGCCGGGCTCTCCGAGTCGCCCGGCCGCGCCATGCGCATCAGCACGCTTGCCGGCTACGCGCGCGGCTCGCTGTCCCGCCTGTCCCACCTGATCAACCGCCTCGAACGCCGCGGCTGGATCCGCCGGGAGCTGGACCCGGAAGACGGCCGGTACACCAACGCGATTCTCACCGACGAAGGCTATGCGAAGGTGGTCGCCACCGCTCCCGGCCAGGTGGAGCTTGTCCGGCGGCTGGTGATCGACGCGCTGACACCCGCGCAGCTGCGCCAGCTCGGCGACATCAGCGCCCGCATCATGACCCGGATCAATGCCGGCTGCTGAGGGGCCGGCATGCGTGCGTTCGTGATCACCGGGCCCGGCGAGGCCTCCGTCCAGGAGGTGTCCCCGCCGGTCCCGCGCGCGGGCGAGGTCGTGGTGGCCGTCGAGCGGGCCGGCGTGTGCGGCACCGACATGGAGTTCTACTCGGGCGAGATGTCGTACCTGCACACCGGGCAGGCGGCCTATCCGATCCGGATCGGCCATGAGTGGTGCGGGACGGTCGTCGAGCTGGGACCGGGCGTCGATCCGGGCTGGCTGGGCAAGCGGGTCACCGGGGACACCATGCTGGGCTGCGGGCACTGCCAGCGCTGCCTCGCCGGGCGCCAGCATCTCTGCGCTGATCGCTACGAGATCGGGATCCGGCGGGGCTGGCCCGGTGCGCTTGCGGAGCGGTTGCCCGTACCGGAGAAGGCTCTGCAGCCCTTGCCCGACGGCGTGGATGCCACGCTCGGAGCGCTCGTGGAACCGGGCGGTAACGCGCTGCGCGCGGTGCGCGCGGCCGGCCTCGTGCCCGGTGAACGCCTGCTGGTCCTGGGCCCGGGGACGATCGGGCTGCTCGCGGCGTTCATCGCCGCGGCGCAGGGTGCGGAGGTACACGTCCTCGGCCAGACCCTCGACTTCGCCCGCAAGGTCGGCGTGACCAACGCCTGGACCGCCGCCGACCTGCCGGCGCTGCGCTGGGACGCGGTCATCGACGCGTCCACCGGTGCCGAGCTGCCGGCGCTCGCGGTCGATCTGGTCGAGCCGGGACGCCGGGTCGTCTACATCGGGATTTCCGAGCGGCCGAGCCCGGTCGACAGCCGGCAGCTGGTGTTCAAGGACGTCACCGCGGTCGGCATCCTGAGCGCGTCGGGCGGCCTCGCGGGCACGATCGACCTGTACGCCTCCGGCACGGTCGACCCTCGGCCGCTGGTGGGTGCGACGGTCGGGTTGGCCGAGGCGGCCGACGTGCTCGCCGGCCGCCGCCGGACCGCCGCGCCCAAGATCCACGTGGATCCGGCCGCGTAACCGGCCTACGCCTGCACCAGAGCCCAACAGAAGGAGCTGAACGCGCCGGTGCACAGCAACGTACGGGCGTGATTCCACCGTACCCATCGGGTCTCGAAGGCCGCCCGGGCCGCGGCCGGATCGGCCGTGCGGCCCGGCGACCCCGCGGCGTCCAGGCGGTTGTTCAGCGGGATGTTCACCCCGAAGGTCACCGCCAGCTGCGCGGCGTAGAGCACCAGGCCGATGATCACCGGGACCAGAACGGCGGCCGGCCCGGAGAACGCGTAGAGGATCGACGCCGCGGCACTGAACACCAGCGCACCGCCGAAGCCGAGCGCGAACCAGCCGTTCTGGATCGCGGTGTTGATGCGTTGCATGACCTCGACGAACACCGCGGCGTCGGTGCGCCGCAGCGCCGGCATCACGGAGATCGAGTACGAGTAGAAGAGTCCCGCCATCCATCCGTTCGTGATGGTGGCGGCCAGCAGCAGCGCGATCCGGACGCCGTTCATGGTCACGCAGCCTATCGACGACGGGAGGTGGATCTTGGAGATCCCTCGCCGGCAGATGACGACCGGGCCGTCGGCGTCCTTTAGGTTGGATGGGTGACTTCGATCGAGCGGGTTCTGCGGGCCATGCCGATCATCGACGGCCACAACGACCTGCCGACACAGCTGCGGGCGCGTACCGGCTACGCCGTCCGTGGCCTCTCCCGCGTCCGGCCCGAGTTCCACACCGACATCCCCCGGCTGCGGGCCGGTGGGGTGGGTGGCCAGTTCTGGTCCGTCCACGTTCCGTCCGACATGCCCGAGCCGGCGGCCACCGTGGCGACGATGGAGCAGATCGACGCCGTGTACCGGCTCACCGCGGCCTACCCGGACGACCTCGCCACTGTCTCTTATACACATCTCCGAGCCCACG
>JBKOWB010000208.1:0-4020 GCA_046724195.1 Actinomycetota bacterium | reverse complement strand
GGTGGGCGGTTCGCTTTGAGATTGCGGATCGGCTGGGTAGTCGTCCGCCGCACCGTACGGGGGCCGTCGTCGCAGGCGACGACCCGGCGCTCCACCTGGACCACCCGGACGCGGCCCGGCAGGGCGAAGCACGCGCGACAGGATGCCGGATCCCGGACGGCTGATTCAGCAACGACAAGTCTGGTAGTCGGCCCGCAGGGCGGCCGTCTCGGGACGCGGTGGCGAGATCTGCGAGCATTCGAATTGTGGCGCGTCACGTGTTCCTCGTCGGAGGTCCCGGCCGGGTTGGCAAGTCGTCGTTGGCGCACCGCCTGCTGCTCAGCGATGGGATTCCGTGGTTGCCCACCGATGTCCTGCGGACCGTTCTGCGCCGGGTGCTGCCAGAGCTTGACGAGCTCGGCCAAGGCGACGTGCGAGGTACGGCGGTCGGCGACCTGATGTACCCGCACATCGAACAGGCTGTGGAGGTATGCAGCGAGGAGGCAGAGCAGTTCCTGGTCGAAGGACCCGAAATCGTGCCGGCGATGGTCCCGCGGCTGGCGGTAGCGCTGCCGACGGTCACGATCCGGGCGTGTTTCCTCGGCAACACCCGATTCTCCGGGGACGATCTCGCCGGCTACCGTGGGGCCGAAGCCCCAGCACGCGGGTGCCTCCCGCACCGAGGTCGACGCCGCCGCAGCGTGGATCCGCCACGAGAGTGACCTTCTTCGTCGAGGGTGTGGACGCCTTTCGCTGCCCTACGTCGATGTCGGTGATCTCGGCTTCGAGGCAGCGATGATGGAGGCTCGCCGCCACCTTCTCGGCCGACAGTTTATGGAGCACGAACCGCTTTGCCCACGCAGCTGAGTTGACAGCAACAGGTCCGGGCCGGCCGTTGGGTGAGGATGCTGGCGGGATGCAGAACCTCCGAGTGCGCCAGGGCGGCACCGAAACTCCCAGGATCCTGCTGCTGCACGGCCTGGGGGCCGCGGGCGACGTGTGGAATGGCGTCACCGACCTGCTCGGCCAGACCGCCTGGACGGCACCTGACCTGCCCGGGCACGGCGGCTCGGAACCGCTCGCCGGCTACACGTTCGCCGCGGTCGCCGAGGCCGTGGCGCACCTGGTCGACCCCCGCGGCACGGTCATTCTCGGGCACTCCTTCGGTGGCGTGATCGGCCTGCACCTGGCCGGCCGTGCTGGGGTGCAGGCCGTGGTCGGCGTCGGCATCAAGGTTGCCTGGACCGCGGAGGAGCTGGCCCGGGCGGCCAGGCTGGCCGGCCGGGACACCCCGGTCTTTGCCACCCGCGAGGAGGCGGTCCGGCGGCACCTGCGGGTGGCCGGCCTGGACGGCCTCGTCGAGCCGGCCGACCCATCCCTGGGCGCCGCGGTGGCCCGAGCCGGCGACGGCTGGCGGCCGACGTTCGACCCGCGGGCCTTCGCGGTCGGAGAGCCGGGGATCGCGGGCCTGCTCGCCGCCGCGCCGGTGCCGGTCGTGCTTGCGCGGGGCGAGCACGACCCGATGGTGACCGGCGCACAGCTCGCCGCGCTGGTACCGGATCCGGTCGAGCTACCGTGCCTGGGACACAACGCCCACGTCGAGGACCCGGCCGCCGTGTTGGCGCTGGTGGACATGTACCTGGCGGGGTGAGCGCAAACATCACCCCGGCCGCCGCGACCCAAGTGCACCTCGCGCTCGGTTAGCGGGTCTGGCCGCGGTCAGGGCCGCCGAGACGTACGGGTACCCCGACCGTGGCCTCACGGCCGGGTACCTATCGGTGCGGGTCACCGCGCGGCCGCGAAAGGCTACGACACCCGGCACGCATGGCTGATTGACACCGACTTTGGCTGCCGAGAAGCATTCGCCTCGCGGACTCTGCGGCTGGATCGGATAGTCGAGGGCGACATGGGGCGGATCAATGGCGCTACGCGGTGGCGCCGGCTGGTCATGGCGGTAGCGATGGTGCTCGGTGCGGCGGTGGTCGCGCAGGCGCAGCCGGGTCCGGCCGCGGCGTCGACCCTGCCGACCGGGTTCCGGGACGTGGTGGTATTGAGCGGGCTGACCAACCCTGTGGTGCTGCAGTTCGCGCCGGATGGGCGGATCTTCGTCGGGCAGAAGAACGGCGTCATCAAGGTCTTCCAGAGCTTGACCGACACGAACCCGGTCACCTTCGCCGACCTGTCGGGCGAGGTCGACGACTATTGGGACCGGGGCCTGCTCGGCCTGGCACTGCCCCCCGACCTCTCCGCAGACCCTCACGTCTACGTCCTCTACGCGTATGACGCCCCGATCGGCGGTACAGCACCGACGTGGAACGACGTCTGCCCGACACCACCCGGCCCGACCACCGATGGCTGCCTCATCTCCGGGCGCCTGTCCCGGCTGCCGATCAGCGGAAACGTCATTGGCGGCCCGGAGCAGGTGCTCATCAACGACTGGTGCCAGCAGTTCCCCAGCCACTCGATCGGCACCCTGTTGTTCGGACGCGACGGGCACCTCTACGTCAGCGGGGGTGACGGCGCCAGTTTCAACAACGTCGACTATGGGCAGTACGGCGCGAACTACGCGGGCGACCGGGCGAATCCCTGCGGTGACCCGCCCGGTACCGTCGGAACCGCGCTGGGCCCACCCACCGCCGAGGGCGGCGCGCTGCGAAGTCAGAGCGTCCGGCGTACCGACGGCCCGGCCACGCTCGACGGTGCGGTCCTGCGGATCGATCCCGCCACCGGTGCCGGCTTGCCGGGCAACCCGTTCTTCTCCTCGCCAGATGCCAATGCGCGCCGGATCGTCGCGTACGGGCTGCGCAACCCGTTCCGCATCACGCAGCGTCCGGGTACCGACGAGCTGTGGATCGGCGACGTCGGCTGGAGCACCTGGGAAGAGATCGACCGCGTGGTCGCGCCAGCGAGTACGACGGCGTCCAATTTCGGCTGGCCGTGCTACGAGGGAACGTCACCCCAGGGCGGGTACCAGAGCGCCGGTCTGAACCTGTGCTCGTCCCTATACTCGACGCCCGGTTCGGTCGTCGCGCCGTACTACACGTACAACCACAGCGCCTGCGTCGTGAACTACACCGGCTGCCACACCGGCGGCTCGTCCATCACCGGCATAGCGTTCTACCAGGGTGGGTCGTACCCCACGCAGTACAACGGCGCGCTGTTCTTCGCCGACCACTCCCGCAACGAGATCTGGGCGATGCTCCCCACGAACGGACTGCCCGATCCGACCAAGCTTCTGTCGTTCGTCGGTGTCGACGCGGCAGGCGGCGCGGCCGGGCACCCCGTCGACCTGAAGATCGGTCCGGGCGGCGACCTGTTCTACGTCGACATGGACGGCGGAACCGTCCACCGCATCACCTACACCGCCGCCAACCAGCCGCCGACCGCGGTGATCGCGGCGAACCCGACCAACGGTCCCGTTCCGCTGACGGTCAGCTTCGACGCCACCGGCTCCACCGACCCGGAGGGCAAGTCGCTGACCTATTCGTGGGACGTCAACGGCGACGGAGTATTCGGCGACGCGACCGGCCCGACGGCCTCGTACACGTACACCGCGGCTGGCATGTACCACCCGAGCCTGCGGGTCACCGACGACCAGGGCGCGACCGGCACCGCGTCGGTTACCATCACGGCCGGCAACACCGCACCGAGCGCGGTCATCGACACGCCACCCCCGAGCCTCACCTGGAAGGTCGGCGACACGATCAGCTTCTCCGGCCATGCCACCGACACGCAGGACGGAACGCTGCCGACATCTGCGCTGACCTGGTCGGTCATTATGCACCACTGCTTCACGCCGACCGACTGCCACGAGCACGCGATCCAGACGTTCGATGGTGTCGCCAGTGGATCGTTCACCGCACCGGACCATGCGTACCCGTGCTGGATCGAACTGCGCCTGACCGCGACCGACTCCGGCGGGCTGACCTCGACGACGACGAGCGTCCGGCTGGACCCCAAGACAGTCGTGCTCACGTTCAAGACCAACCCGGGTGGCCTCGTCCTCAGCGACCTGGTGGTCAACGAGGCGCCGCGCAGCAC
>JBKOWB010000061.1:0-4341 GCA_046724195.1 Actinomycetota bacterium | reverse complement strand
GGGCTGCAGCGCCTGGTCGCCCGCAGCGGCCTGCTGGAACGGCTCGCGCCGACGCTGGCCACGCTGGACTCCCTGGCGCCGCGGCTGCGCGGCGTGCCACGGCCACCGCGCCGCGTGCCGGCGCGCGGACCGCGGCGAGCCGTGGTCGGCATGCTGACCGGGTGCGTCCAGAGCGCGTTCTTCCCGGACGTGAACTCGGCCACCATCCGGATCCTCGCGGCCGAGGGCTGCGACGTGCTGACCCCCTCCGAGCAGGGTTGTTGCGGCGCGCTGAGCGTCCACAACGGACGCGAGGCCGAGGCGCAACGGTTCGCGCGCAAGCTGATCGACACGTTCGAGCCGCTCGGCATCGACTATCTCGTGGTAAACGCGGCGGGCTGCGGATCGTCGCTCAAGGAGTACGGTGAGCTGCTCCGCGACGATCCGGCGTACGCGGCGCGGGCGCAGGCGTTCGCCGCGAAGGTGCGGGACCTGTCCGAGGTGCTGACCGAGTTGGGGCCGGTGGCCGATCGGCATCCGCTGCCGGTCACGGTGGCCTATCACGACGCCTGCCACCTAGGGCATGCGCAGGGCGTGCGGGCGCAGCCGCGAGCGCTGCTGCGCGCGATCCCCGGGCTCGCGGTACGGGAAATCGCCGACCCGGAGATCTGCTGCGGCTCGGCCGGTATCTGGAACGTGCTCAACCCGGAACCCGCTGCCGAGCTGGGCGAGCGCAAGGCCCGCACGGTCCTGGCGACCGGCGCGGAGCTGCTGGTGACGGCCAATCCGGGCTGCCTGATGCAGGTGGCCGCGTCGGTGCGCAAGCTCGGCGGCGAGATCGCGCTGGCGCACACCGCGCAGGTCCTCGACGCGTCGATCCGCGGCCTGGATGTGGACCAGTTGACCGGCGGACCTCGCTGAGAAATTGGCCGCTGCGGGGTTGCGGCCAAGTTCGGTAAGTCGTAGCTTACGGTTAGTCATGACGAACGCAACCGAGATGCTGACCGCCCTGGGGGACCCGACCCGCCAGGCCATCCTCGACCGGCTGTCTCACGGTCCCCTCGCCGTCGGGCAGCTCGCCGAGGTGCTGCCGGTGAGCCGACCGGCCGTGTCCCAGCACCTGAAGGTGCTCAAGGACGTCGGCCTGGTCTTCGACACCCAGGAAGGAACGCGGCGGCTCTACCAGGTCGACCCGGAGGGCATCGCGCTGCTGCGCCGGCATCTCGACATGTTTTGGGAGCGTTCGCTGGCCGCCTTCCAACAGAGAGCACGGGACGAAAGAGGCGAGCACCATGATCGAGACCGTTGAGGCCATCCGGCGCGACGTCGTGGTCGACGTCGACCAGGCAAGGGCCTTCCAGCTCTTCACCGAGGACATGACGTCGTGGTGGCCGAGCGCGCACCACATCGGTTCCGCCCCGATCGAGCGGATCATCGTCGAGCCGTGGGTGGGCGGTCGCTGGTACACGCGGCATCAGGACGGCAGCGAGACGTCTACCGGCTTCGTCACGGCGTGGGAACCGCCGGGCCGAGTCGTGATCACGTGGCAGATCGGGGCGGACTGGAAGTACCACCCCGACCTCGTGACGTCCGTGGAGGTGCGCTTCGAGCCGGACGGTGACACCCGGACCCGCGTCCTGCTGGAACACCGCGACCTCGAAGCGTTCGGCGCGGACGCCGCGGCGATGCGCAGGACCTTCAGCGAGCCGGGAGCGTGGACCGCCACGCTGGTCGCCTACGCCGCGGCGGCCGCCGCCGCCCCTCGGGGTCGCTGTCCCGGTTGATCATGGAGTTAGCGCCGCCGGAACCGGGGCGGGTTCACAGTAACCTCATGATCACCGGCGGGTCAGGCGGGCGGAATGGTGACAACGGATAGGCCGGGTACCGGGGAGCTCGAGTGCGCTCCCCGGTACCCGGCCCGGCTCGGGTCGGCGGTCAGCCGACCAGTTCGGTCTCCTTTTGCGGCGGCGCCTCGGTCGCCGGCAGCTCGTCGCGGACCTGGGCGAGCTTGCCGGGCCACCATATCCACCGGCCGATGTCCAGGTTCAGGGCCGTGACCAGCACCGACCGGACGATGAGCGTGTCCAGCAGGACGCCGAACGCCACCGCGAAACCGATCTCGGCGAACGCCACCAGCGGCAGGCTGCCCAGCGCCGCGAACGTGCCGGCCAGCACGATGCCGGCCGAGGTGATCACGCCGCCGGTCGCCGCGAGCCCGATCACCGCGCCCCGGCGGGTGCCGTGCTTGTGCGCTTCCTCCCGGACCCGGGTCATCAGGAAGATGTTGTAGTCGATGCCGAGCGCGACCAGGAAGACGAACACGAACAGCGGGAAGGACGTGTCCTCGCCGGCGAAGCCGAAGACGTGCCGGAACACCAGCGCGCTGACGCCCAGCGCGGCGGCGAACGACAGCACGACCGTCGCGATCAGCATCAGCGGTGCCACGATCGCCCGCAGCAAGATTGCCAGAATCACCAGCACGACGAGCAGCACCAACGGAATGATCAGCCGGTTGTCGTGCCGGTTCGCGGCGTTGATGTCGACGACCATGGCGGTCATGCCGCCGACCTTGGCATTCGCCCCGGGCACCGCGTGTACGGCGTCGCGGACCCGATCGACCGTCTGCTGCGCCGCCGGGGTGTCCGGCGCGGCCTGCAGCGTGCCGTCCAGCTGGACGAGGTTGTTCTTGACCACCGGGTCAGCGACGGCGGCGATTCCCGGCGTGCCGGCCAACGCGGCCTTGACCTGCTCAGTCTGCGCGGCGTTCGCGATCACCGTGACCGGCTGGCCACCGCCGGCCGGGAAGTGCCGGGCGAGCACCTCTTGGCCGGTGACGGACGGCTGCGTGGTGGTGAACGTGTCCTCCGAGGTGAGGCCGTTGGCGTTCAGCTGGAACAGACCCAACGACATGACGCCGAGCGCCATCGCGGTGCCGACCCACACCGCCCGCGGGCGCCGGGCGATGCGGCCGCCCAGCCGCGCGTAGAAGCCCGTGGCGGTCGGCTCGGCGGTGCCGAACTTCGGGCGCACCGGCCAGAACAGCCAGCGACCGAAGATGACCAGCATCGCGGGCAGCAGCGTGATCATGGCGAGCAGGCCAACCACGATGCCGATCGCGGCGACCGGACCCAGGCCGCTGGTCGAGTTCAGCTCGGCGAGCGTCAGGATCGACATACCGATCGCCACCGTCGCGGCGCTCGCGATGATGGCCGGCCCGGATCGGTGCAGGGCGAACGCCATCGCCTCGTGCCGGTCCTCGTGCCGGCGCAGTTCCTCCCGGTAGCGCGCGACGAGCAGCAGCGCGTAGTCGGTGCCGGCCCCGAAGACGAGCACGGTCAAGATGCCCGCGCTCTGCGCGTTCACCACCAACCCGGCATGCTTGGCCAGCAGGTAGATGACCGCCTGCGCGGTGGTCAGCGCCACGCCCGCGGAGATGATGGGCAACAGCCACAACACCGGACTCCGGTACGTGATGAGCAGGATGATCGTGACGACGATGAGCGTCGTGTAGAGCAGGGCGCTGTCGATGCCCTCGAATGCCTTGGCGGAGTCGGCGGCGCTGCCGGCCGGCCCGGTCACGTATACCGCTAGCCCGTTCGCACCCGGGCCGATCGTCTGTTTGACCTCGTTGACGACGTCGACGATCTTTTCCCAGCCGGCGGCGTCGATCTTGATCGGGACGATGACCTGGAGGGCCTTGCCGTCCTGGGCCGGCACCGGGCCGACCACCTGGCCCACTACGCCCTGGATTGTCCCGAGCGCCTTGACGTCCTGCGCGACCTTCGCCTGGTCGGGCGGCGTGATGCCGGACGGGCGCTCGTAGACGATCACGGCTGGGGCGATGTCGTCGGGCTGGAACTGCTTCTGCAGGTCCGAGACCTGGGTTGCCTCGGCGTTAGCCGGCAGCCAGGCGGAGTTGTCGTTCTTCTCGACGCTGGTCAGCTTGCCGGCCAGCGGCCCCGCGACCGCGAGCACGACGACCCACAGCCCTAGTACGATCCATTTCGTCCATCGCCCGCACACCAAGCGCGCGAAGCTACCCGTTGTAGGCATCCCCCGGCTCCCCCCACGTGATTCGTTCAACCTGCGGAGCGTATGGCGGTGGCGTTTCGCTCCCCAACCCATTAAGCGACAAACTCAGGGTGTTATCAGGGAGATCCCGGTCACGGCCCTTATGACGGCCGACACAGTGCGGGGTTCGCGAGCACGGCGCAGAGCCGGTTGCCGCGCGAACGGAGCCTGTTTTGCGGCGCACCTGATCACCGCCGTCAACGCCAGCCGATCTTCGGACAGTCCGGGTCGTCGCGCGCGGCAGCGGGGGTGTCTCGGCATAATCAACTTCGTGACCAACTGGGAGTACGC
>JBKOWB010000227.1:0-2408 GCA_046724195.1 Actinomycetota bacterium | reverse complement strand
GCGGCTCGCCGACGGGGCCAACCTGGCCGCGATCCGTACCCAGGTGGACAAGCTGCTGGCCGACAGTCCGGAGGTCAGCGTCGGCGACCGCAGCGCGTTCATCGCCCAGCAGACCGCCATCCTGGACAAGATCGTCTCGATGATCCAGATCCTGCTCGCCCTGGCCATCCTCGTGGCGGTCCTCGGCATCATCAACACCCTGGCCCTGTCCGTACTCGAACGGACCCGGGAGTTGGGACTGCTGCGAGCGATCGGACTCAGCCGCGGGCAGACGATGCGCATGATCACCGTGGAGGCTGTGGTCATCTCGGTGTTCGGCGCGCTCCTCGGCGTCGCAGTGGGGACGGGGCTCGGCGCGTCGGTGGTACGGGCCCTGAAGAGCCAGGGGATCGGCGAACTGGCGCTGCCCTGGCAACAGATGGCCACGTACGTGGCACTCGCCGCACTCGTCGGCGTAGTGGCCGCGATCCTGCCGGCGATCCGCGCGGCTCGGAACAACGTGCTGGCCGCAATCGCCTACGAGTAGCAGCCGGTGCTGCCGGCGGCTCCGGGTTCGGGCCGCCGGCAGCACCGTGCGGCCTGGCGCGATCAGCCAGCGCGGGCCAACGTCGTGCGAGCAGGACGATGCAGCGCCTCGCTCGACGAGAGCGGATGTCGAAGCGCGGCCGTCGTCGCCGGTGCTAGCCGGCAGGCGACGGCCGCGCCGGCGCGACCGTCCGGCGGTCGTCGGCCAACCGGCGCGTGAGGCCGGCGCTGTCGAGGTGTTGCAGTAGGGGCACGATGACTCGGCGGCTGGTGTTCAGGGCCCGCCTGGCCTCGCTCAGCGTGAACGGCTGCGGCAGGCCGGCCAGGGTCGATATCGCCCGTTGCGGGGTGCCCGCGCGCAGAATCACGTTGTCGGCCAGCCGTACGACCAGGCCGGCGCGGACGGCCGCACCCAGTTGGCGAGCGCCCAGTCCCAGCTCCGCCAACCGGTACGCGTCGGGCGCCGCGAACGGCCGGTCCGCCAGCGTGTCGAACGCCCGGTCGATGGCGGCCCGCAGTTCGCCGGACACCGTGGGAGTGCCGGCCGAGATCCGGCCGCCGTGGAGGGCCAGCGGCGGCCCGACGAGCGCCTCTACCAACGTCCGGTCGGGCAGCCCCAGCCGGTGACGCAACGCCTCGACGGGTGCGCCCGGCTCCAGCGGGTGCTCGCCGGCGTGGCGGGCGACCTCCTCGGCGAGCCGGTCGCGCAGCGCGGCCCAGTGCACCGGGTCGGCGAGCCATCGCCCCGCCACCGCGTGGCCGCCGGCGTTCACTCCCATCCGGGCCAGGTCCTCGCGGCGGGCAACCTTCCGCCGGCGCAGCTCACCGGCCAGGTCCGGCACACCGTCCATCGTGGCCAGCTCCGCGGCGCGTGCGGCCGCCGCGCCGCGGCGGGTCAGTCCCGGCGGTACGACGTCGAGCACGGTGACCCCACCGGCGACGTGGTGCCGTCCCGGGTCGCGCAGCAGCGCCCGATCGCCGATCCGCAACGGAAGCGGGGAGCCCAGCCGCAGCCGTGCCGTGTCCGCGCCGAGGGGGCGCACGCGGGCCGGCACCGCGGCGGACCCGGCGTGCAGGGTGACGGTCGCCGGCAGCTCGGCGACCGGGTCGCCATGCACCCGCACGTCGATGACGTCGGTGACCAGAAACCGGCCGGGTGTCAGCAGCGCCTGACCGCGCCCGATGGTGTCCTTGTCGACGCCGCGTACGTTGACGGCCACCCGCGCCGTCGCCGTCACCTCCTCGGCGAAGGCGCCGAGACTCTGCAGGCCGCGGACGCGTATCGGCCGGGCGGTACCGGTCAGTTCGAGCTCGTCACCGGGGCGTAGACGGCCGGCGCCGAGGGTGCCGGTGATCACCGTCCCGGCGCCCTTGATGGTGAAGGAGCGGTCGATCCACAACCGCACCGGGGCGTCGACGTCCGGCGGGGGGAGCGCGGCGACGAGCTGGTCGAGGGCCGACCGCAGCTGTTCGAGCCCGGCGCCGGTGACCGCGCTGACGGTCACGGCCGGCACGGCGCCGAGCGACGTCTTGGCGATTTCGCCCAGCGCCTGTTCCGTCGCCGGTCCGGGGTCGGCGAGGTCGGAGCGGGTGACGACGAGCAGCCCGTGCCGGACGTCCATGGCATGTAGCGCGGCCAGATGCTCCGCCGACTGCGGCATCCACCCCTCGTCGGCGGCGACGACGATCATCGCGGCCGGCACCGGGCCGACCCCGGCGAGCATGTTCGGCACGAACCGCTGATGCCCCGGCACGTCGACGAAGGCGACGGTGGCGCCGGACGGCAGCGCGGTCCACGCGAACCCGAGGTCGATGGTCATCCCCCGGCGGCGTTCCTCGGCCCACCGGTCGGGCTCCATCCCGGTCAGCGCACGCACCAGCGT
>JBKOWB010000123.1:0-4362 GCA_046724195.1 Actinomycetota bacterium | reverse complement strand
GTGCGTGATGGCGTACATCTCCACCGGCACGGCCACACTGGTGAACTGGAACCCGAAGAACGAGGCGCCGTTGCCGATCCACATCCGCCGGTACGCGACGACGCTCAGCGGCCGGGTATCGATCACCCAGCTGCTGTGCCTGTCTCTTGGTTCTCCGCGCCGACCGAAGGTCCAGGCGCCGGAAGCAACCCGGCGTTCCTTCTCCGCGATCGCGACCCGTTCGGCCGCCTCCCCGACGCCCGCGACCGGTTCCTCGGTCACGGGGCGAGTCGCTCCACGACCCAGGCTTCGCCCGGTAGGCGGCGGTAACGGAGCCGGTCATGCAGCCGGTTGCTGCGGCCCTGCCAGAACTCGACAGCGTCCGGGACGACCCGCAGTCCGCCCCAGTGCGGGGGCGCCGGCACCGGCCCCTCCGCGCCGAACCGTTCGAGTGCCGCGGCCAACCCGGCGTCGACCGCGGCCCGGTTGGGCAGCACCTGCGACTGCGGGCTGGCCCAGGCACCGAGCTGGGAGCCGCGCGGGCGGGTCGCGAAGTACGCCTCGGTCTCGGCCCGCGGCACCTTCTCCACGCCGCCCGACACGATGACCTGGCGCTGCATCGGGAACCACGGGAACACCAGGCTCGCGGCCGGGTTCTCCAGCAGTTCGGTCCCCTTGCGGGAGCGGTAGTTGGTGTAGAAGACGAAACCTCGGGCGTCGTACCCCTTGAGCAAGACCGTGCGGGCACTCGGCCGGGCGATTCCACCGGCGTCGGGCGCGGCGGCAGTCGCGACGATCATGGCATTGGGTTCCGGCAGGCCGAAGGCCGCCGCGTCGGCGAACCAGGCGGTGAACTGGGTGGTCCAGTCGGCGGCCAGATCGCTCTCGAGCAATGCGCCCCGTTCGGCGTAGTCCCGCCGCATCGTCGCGGGTGAGGGGGTCTCGGGGGTCACTCGCTCTCCTGTTCTCAATTCCTGGACCCAACGACCGTAAAGCCCCACCCGCGATCCGTCAGGTCGGTAAGGATGGGTGTCGTCCAGAGCACATCCCGCTGGGTCGACCAGCCGGTTACCGAACGGGCAAGATGAAACACTTACCGTGTCTTTCGTACGCTCGTTCTCTCGTCCGCTCGGCATCACAGGAGGCGTCGTGTCCGACTTCAAGCCGGGTCTGGAGGGCGTGGTCGCCTTCGAGACCGAGATCGCCGAGCCGGACAAGGCCGGCGGCGCGCTGCGTTACCGTGGCGTCGACATCGAGGACCTGATCGGCCACGTGTCGTTCGGCAACGTGTGGGCGCTGCTGGTCGACGGCCGGTTCGGGCCGGGGCTGCCGCCGGCCGAGCCCTTCCCGGTGCCGGTGCATTCCGGCGACATCCGCGTCGACGTGCAGTCCGCCGTGGCCATGCTGGCGCCGTACTGGGGGCTGGCCCAGCTGCTGGACATCGACGACGAGCAGGTCCGCTCGGACCTGGCGCGGGTGTCGGTGACCGCGCTGTCGTTCGTCGCGCAGGCGGCGCGCGGCCTGGGCCTGCCGGCGGTCCCGCAGAAGGACATCGACAAGGCGCGGACCATCGTCGAACGGTTCATGAAGCGCTGGCGCGGCGACCCGGACCCGCGGCACGTCAAGGCGGTCGACGCCTACTTCATCTCGGCCGCCGAGCACGGCATGAACGCGTCTACGTTCACCGCCCGGATCGTGGCGTCCACCGGCGCGGACGTCGCGGCCTGCATCTCCTCCGGCATCGGCGCGCTCTCCGGTCCGCTGCACGGCGGCGCCCCGTCCCGGGTACTGCACATGATCGAGGCGGTGGAACGCAGCGGCGACGCGGAAGGATACGTGAAGGGTGTCCTCGACCGGGGCGACCGGCTGATGGGCTTCGGTCACCGCGTCTACCGCGCCGAGGACCCACGCGCCCGGGTGCTGCGCCGGACCGCGAAGGAGCTGGGCGCCCCGCGCTTCGAGGTGGCCGAGGCGCTGGAGCGGGCGGCGCTGGCCGAGTTGCACGCCCGCAAGCCCGACCGCGTCCTGGCCACCAACGTCGAGTTCTGGTCCGCCGTCGTGCTGGACTTCGCCGAGGTCCCGGCGCACATGTTCACCTCGATGTTCACCTGCGCCCGCGTGGCCGGCTGGAGCGCGCACATCCTGGAGCAGAAGAAGCTGGGCCGCCTCGTCCGTCCGGCCGCCAAATACGTGGGGCCCGAGCCCCGCAAGCCACAGGACGTCGAGGGCTGGGACGAGGTCCCGCATAATGTGTGACCGCTGACCCCTCGTTGAATCGCTGAGCCTTTGGAAGGACCCCCGTGGCCGACGCCATCCGGATCCCCGACGACATCAAGCCGGCCGACGGCCGGTTCGGCTCCGGGCCGAGCAAGGTCCGTCCCGAGGGTGTCGCCGCCCTGAACCGCGTGTCCAGGACGTTCATGGGCACGTCGCACCGCCAGAAGACGGTCAAGGACCAGGTCGCGCGGCTCCGCCAGGGCATCGCCGAGTTCTTCTCGCTGCCCGCGGGCTACGAGGTCGTGCTGTCCAACGGCGGTACCAGCGCGTTCTGGGAGACGGCGGCGTTCGGGCTGATCCGCGACCGGGCCCAGCTCGCCGACTTCGGCGAGTTCGGGTCGAAGTTCGCCAAGGCGGTGAAGGACGCCCCGTTCCTGGGTGAGCCGACCGTGCGCGCGGCGTCCGGCGGCTCGGCCGCCTTCCTGACCGCCGAGCCGGGCGTGGACGCGTACGCGAGCGTGCAGAACGAGACGTCGACCGGCGTCGCCGTGCCGGTCCAGCGGGTGCACGGGGCCGACCCGGGCGCGCTGCTGCTGACCGACGCCACCTCCGGGGCCGGTGGTCTGGACGTCGACCTCACCGAGACGGACGCGTACTACTTCGCGCCGCAGAAGGCGTTCGGCTCCGACGGCGGGCTGTGGATCGCGCTGCTGTCGCCGGCCGCGATCGATCGGGCCGCCGAGATCAAGGAGTCCGGCCGGTACATCCCGCAGTTCCTCGACCTGGTCACGGCCATCGAGCAGTCCCGGTTGGAGCAGACGTACAACACTCCGGCGCTGGCCACGGTGTTTCTAGCCGCGGAGCAGACCGACTGGATGAACGCCCAGGGCGGCCTGGCCTGGGCCACCAAGCGCACCGCGGAGAGTGCGGCGGCGATCTACGGCTGGGCGGACCGCTCAACTGTCGCGACCCCGTTCGTGACCGACCCGGCGTTGCGCTCCAACGTAGTCGCCACGATCGACTTCGCCGACGGTGTGGACGCGGCCGCGATCGCCAAGGCGCTACGCGCGAACGGCATCGTGGACACCGAGCCGTACCGCAAGCTGGGCCGCAACCAGCTCCGGGTGGCGCTGTACCCCACCGTCGATCCGGGCGACGTCGAGGCGTTGACGGCGTGCATCGACTACGTGGTCGAGCGCCTCTGATCAGCTCCGCAGCTCCGCAGTTTCGACGGCGTGGCTTACCCCCATCAGGTGGCGGGGGCGCGTACCGTGTCTCGAAACGCGCCACAGGCCAGCGACGGGACGGAGGCAACGCATGCGGCCGGTACGCTTCGTCGCCCTCTCCGAGGATGGTCAGGCCCTGGTGCTCGCCGACGAGGTCGGCCGGCTCCTGGCCCTTCCTCTAGACGACCGGATCAGCGGGGCTCTGCACACCGACACCGGCCCGCATGCGGCCGCGACGGCCGTGGCGGTGGCCAACGCCGAGGTGATGGCGACGCTGTCGCCGCGGGACATCCAGGCCCGTATCCGTGCCGGCGAGTCCGCCGAGGACGTCGCGCGCGTCGCGGGTGTCCCGGTCGACCGCGTTCTCCGGTATGCCGGGCCGGTGCTCCAGGAACGCGCCATGCTGGCGCAGCACGCCCGCCGCACCCGGCTCAAGACGTCCGACACCGGCGCGCCGCTGGCCGAGGTCGTGGACAGCCGTCTCGCCCAGCACGGCATCGACACCGAGAAGATCTCCTGGGACGCGTTCCGGCGTGACGACGGCACCTGGCGCATCGTCGCCACTTGGCCGTCCGGCAAGGCCACCGCGCAGGCGATCTGGGATCTCGACAAGGGACGCCAGGTCGTGTCGCCGCATGACGACATGGCGCAGTACCTGTGCGCCGAGCGGCCCACCCAGATCCTGGGTCAGGAGCCGGTGCCCGAGCGCCCGATGTCGCACGAGCGGGGTGGCCACGGTCTGCCCGGCCCGGCCCGTACGGCCGAGCCCGCCCGGGGCCACGGCCTGCCCGCGCCGAGCGCCGAGACGCCTCGCCCCACCCGCGACCCGATCCGGGCCGGCCGAGACGCCCTGCTGGCCTCGCTCGACCGGCCGCTGGGTCAGGGCTCGGGCCGGAGCCTGGAGCCGGCCGCACCGGAGACCCGGCGGCCCGTGTCCGGT
>JBKOWB010000015.1:0-10218 GCA_046724195.1 Actinomycetota bacterium | reverse complement strand
GCTTCCAACTCGTCCTGTCCCGGACGTCGCTGCTCGACATCTTCCTCGGCCTGTTCGTACTGGCCACGTTCGCCGCGATGGTGCTGGACCGGGACGCGTACCGCAGGGGACTGTTGCGCGCGCTTGAGGACGGCTGGGATCCGCTGACTTCGCGCCGGCTGCCGCGCATCGTGCCATGGTGGGGGCTGGTGGCCGGCGCACTGTTCGGGTTGGCCTGCGGGGTCAAGTGGAGCGGGCTCTTCTTCGCGCCCTTCTTCGCCGCGCTGGCGGTGCTGTGGCGGATCCAGGCCCGGCGGTCCGCGGGGGTACGCCGGCCGGCCGGCTCCGGCATCGTCGGCGACCTCGGCTGGATGGTCCTCAGCCTGACGTTGAGCCTGATCTTCTACCTCGCCACCTGGACCGGTTGGTTCGTAACGAACGACGGTTATTTCCGGCACTATCGCGAGGCGAACGGGCTGAGCGAGCCGCCGATTCTGGGCGCGCTGCTCAACCTGATGCATTACCACCACGAGGCGTACAAGTTTCACAGCGGCCTAACTGACAAACACATTTACCAATCGTGGCCGTGGCAGTGGTTGCTGCTGGGCCGCCCGGTGGCGTTCTACTGGTCCGGCAACGGCCCCTGCGGAGCGTCGAGCTGCGCGTCCGAAATCCTGTTGCTGGGCACACCAATCCTGTGGTGGTCGTTCCTTCCGGCGCTGGCCGCACTGGTGTGGTTCGGCATAGCCCGTCGGGACTGGCGCGCGTTCGCGATCGGCACCGGTGTAACGGCGGGCCTGCTGCCGTGGTTCTACTATGCGGTAACCGACGGCCGGACGATGTTCTCGTTCTACGTACTGCCCGCGCTGCCGTTTCTCATCCTCGCCGTGGTGTACGCGCTGGGTGCGATCATGACACCGCCGGCCGGCGTGGCGGTCGGCGCGGCGCGGACGGACAGGCAGCTGGTCGGCACCGTCGCCGCGTGCGCCTACGTCGTCGTAGTGGCGCTCTGCTTCCTGTACTTCTACCCGATCTTCGTCGGCAGGACGATTCCGTACGAAGCGTGGCAGGCCCGTATGTGGTTGGGGAGTCGCTGGATCTGACGCCGTCCACAAGAGACGCCCGCAGCGGGCAGCCTGCAGCGGGGCGTTCCGGAGCCTTCCGTCGACGAGGGCTTCGCCGAGGTCCTCGGCGAAGCCGGGTTTCAGCGGCGGGGTTCGGCGGCGGGTTTCAGCGGCGCCAACAGGTGCGCGCCCCGATCGCCTGCCACGGGGGAAGCGGGCGATAGGGGCGCGCAAGAGGAAGCTTAACGACACCGGATGGCCCGCACAACGGCTGACTGTACTACTTCTTGGGATTTCTCCTTGTGCAACGACGGACGACCGCGCTTAGGGCGAAAGGGACATACTGCTATATTGCCCTAACCGGGATTAATCGCCCGGTGAATACTATTCGATAAGGGCATTCGGATCGGTTTGGAATGCGACAGCAGGCTACTTACTGATTTGGCGTAGCTGTGGCGACCGAATCATTTACCCACAGCCCAAGGCGACCTACGGTCCGACCATTCAGCCGTGCGTGCCCTAAGGTCAAACTCCAGCTCGCCGCGCGAATTCCCAAGGCCAGCCACGCGTTTCGCCCCGAGCGCCACCTCATTGTTGCTGCTGCCCGGCTCGCTCCGGCAGGCTCGGGGCATGGCAACCCAGACGAATCTCGCCGCCGTCCTGCATGGCGTCGGCGACTTGCGGGTCGAGGAACATCCGATGCCGGTGCCCAGGCCGAACGAGGTCGTGGTCGAGATCCGATCGGTCGGTATCTGCGGCTCCGACGTGCACTACTACGAGCACGGCCGGATCGGCGACTTCGTCGTCATTAGCCCGATGGTGCTCGGCCACGAGTCCTCCGGCGTCGTCGTGGACCGCGCTCCGGGCGTGACCGTCCCGCGGATCGGCCAGCGGGTCGCGGTCGAACCGGGCGTTCCGTGCGGGCACTGCGAACAGTGCCGGCGCGGCAACTACAACCTCTGCCCCAACGTGGTCTTCTTCGCCACCCCGCCGGTCGACGGCACGCTCTCCCGCTACGTCGCCGTGCACGAGGCCTTCGCGCACCCGGTACCGGACTCGATGAGCGACGACGCGGCCGCGCTGATCGAGCCGCTTTCCGTCGGCCTGTGGGCCAACCGGCGCGCCGGCACCTCCATCGGATCGCGGGTTCTGGTCACCGGCGCCGGACCGATCGGCGTGCTCTGCGCGCTCACCGCTCGGGCCGCGGGAGCCACGTGGACGGGGCTCGCCGACGTGCACCCGGCGCGGATCGAGGCCGCCCGGAAGTTCGACGTCGACGAGGTCATCGACGCGCGGTCGGGCGTCGACTACGCCGAATTCGAGCCCGATGTGCTGCTGGAGTGCACCGGCGCGCCGCCGGTGGTGACCGCCGGGATCAAGGCACTGCAACCACTCGGCCGCGCCGTCCTCGTCGGCATGGGCCCGTCGCCGGAGCAGAGCCTGCCGGTCTCCGTGATCCAGAGCCGCGAGCTGACGGTCACCGGCACGTTCCGTTACGCCCACACCTATCCAGACGCGATCGCGTTGGTCGCGGCCGGCCGGATCGATCTCGACGCTCTGGTCGGCGCCCGCCTGCCGTTGGCCGAGTCCGAGACGGCGCTCAAGATGGGCCACACCGACCCGTCGGTCCTCAAGACGGTGGTCCTCGTTCAGCAATGATCACTCTGGCCGATGGCAGACCGCCTCGATGTTGTTGCCGTCGGCGTCGAACGCGAACGCGCCGTAGTAGTTCGCGTGATACTGCGGACGCAGGCCCGGCTCGCCGTTGTCGACGCCGCCAGCGTGCAGCGCGGCGGCATGGAACGCGTCCACGGTCGCTCGGTCGGGCGCCGTGAACGCGACGTGCACGCGGTGGCTCGGCTCGCGCACCGCGAGCCAGAAGAACGGCCGTCCGGTCTCGTCGCCCAACCCGACGAGATCCGGCCGGTTGACAACTACCTTGATGCCGAGCGGCGCGAGCGCGTGCTCGTAGAAGTATCTGCTTTCGTCGAGGTGGTGCACCCCGAGGACCACATGATCGATCATTGGCATCCCCTTCCGCCCAGCTAGACGGTATCGCCGGGGTGCGACAGATCGATGATCTCGTGCGCCGAACGGGAGTCAGTACGCGCCGAGCCGTGCGGCGGCGTGGCTGACCGGCACCGTGTGCGTGACGCAGTCCGTCTCGTCGAGGATGTGCAGCAGGAACGCGGTCGGCTCGGCCAGGTAGCCCGGCGGCTCGTCCGACGTCAAGACCAGCCCGGTCTGCCGGTACGTGCTCGGTGCCACCGTGAGGATGCTCCCGGCGAACGCCGCGGTGACCGGTCGATGCACGTGCCCGGCCATGACCCGGACGACGTTCGCGTGCGCACCGACCACCTCCTCCAGCTCGTCCCCGTCGAGCAGCCGCATGCCGTCCAGGAACGGGATGCCGACGGGCATCGGCGGATGGTGCAACCCGACCAGCGCCGGCACGTCCGGGCGCCGGTCCAGCACGTCGTCCAGCCAGGCGAGCTGCGCGTCGCCGAGCCGCCCCGCGGGCGACCCGGGAATCAGCGAGTCGAGGGCGACTATCGTCGCGTCCGGATACTCGATCGCGTAGTGGGCCTCGATCGACTCGCCCAGCCACGGGCCGCCCCCGAACGCGTCCAGCAAGGTCTCCCGGTTGTCGTGGTTGCCGGTGATCAGGTGCAGTGGCAACGGAAGGGCGCCGACGATGTCGCGCAGCGCGTCGTACTCATCCGGTCGCCCATGGTCGGTCAGGTCGCCGGTGATGACGACACAGTCGGGCCGCGGATCGAGTGCCATGACCCGAGCGAGCGCGAGCTGCAGACCGGAGGCGGGCTCCCCGCCAAGCGGCCCGGTGGTGATGTGCGGGTCACTGAGGTGCGCGATCAGCATCGTCATTCGCCCATGATCCGCTCCCGAGCGTGCGATTCCACCGAACCGTCAGAGACGCGTCAATGACCGCGTTCCTTTCCTGGCGGGGCAATCCAGCAAAGCCTAGGTTAGGCGCGATGTTCCAAGGCCATCGCCTCCTCGCGCATCGATGGGCTGCAGGTCTCGGCGCAGCAGGTCGCCCTAGCCGAGCTGGCCGCAACGGAAGACGCACCCATCGCCGGGTTCAGCGAGAACGCGCGTATGGATCCGGCCGCCGCGCCGCGAACCGAGCGCTCCGGAGGCCGGAAACGTTACCGGGAAATGTCGTATCTACCCGTACTCGTAAACGCTATTTCGGGCATCGCCGCCACTCGTAAACTGCGGTTCCGGCCTGGACGGTCGGCGCGGGGACCAGGGGCACGACGCATCTCGAGCGAGGCTGGCTGCCCGCCGAGCGCACGGCATCGCATTCGCAGCTGAGCCTCCCGCGTGCTGCCTCCTCAGGGGACTGTCATGCCACGCAAAGAAGGATTCCGGGTCCGGCCAATGAGGATCGGGCACCGGACGGCCACGATCGTCGCGGCCGCGGTCCTCGCGGCTACGGCCGCGGTCGGACCGGCATCGCCCGCCGCGGCGGCGAACACGGAGACCTACCTCGACGGGGTGGCCGGCGTCGGCGACGTCGCCGCGGGCGCAGGCAAGGTCTACGTCGCCGCGCTCGACCGGGTCGTCGTGGCGGATTCCAGCGCGGCGGTGACCGGCGCCGTCACCGGGCTGAGCGGCGCCGAAGGCCTCGCGCTCACGCCGGACGGCAGCCGGCTCTACGTCGCGCTGAGCGGCAGCCGGGAGGTCGTCGAGATCGACACGGCGACGCTGCAGATCATCCGCCGGGTCGACCTCGGCGCGTACCCCTGCCCGACCAACCTCGCGCTGTCCGGCAACCAGCTGTGGGTCGGGTACGGCTGCTACTACCAGTGGAACGGCGGCATCGTCACGCTGGACGTCTCCATGCCCGTTCCGGCGGTGACCCGGCTGGCCAGCGGAACGTACTACTCCCCGCCGCTGATCGCGGCCGCCGGCACGACGCTGGCAGCCGGCACGCCAGGGCTCAGTCCTGCGACGGTCGAGGTGTACTCGGTGGACGGGGCCAACGCGACGCTGCGCGGGACCATCAGCGGCGATGCTTCCAACCTGACCGATCTCGCGCTGACGCCCGACGGCACGATGGTGGTCGTCGCCTCCGGCTATCCGTACAGCCACGTCGGCTACAACACCACCACGCTGGCCGAGGTCCGCCGCTACGGCGACCCGACCTGGGGATACCCGTCGGCGGTCGCGATCAGTCCGGACGGCGCTTACCTCGCCGCCGGACGCAACGGAAGCCCGCGGCTGTCGTTCCACACCGTCGCGGACGCGGCGACGCTGGGCCAGGCCGACAGCACGACCGGCGATCTCGTGTCCCGCGCGGTCACGTTCCTCGGACCGGATGTCTTCTCCGTCCTGAACGACTGGCAGGGCGGCCGGTTCTACCTGTGGCGGGTGGCGGGCGCGACGCTGGCGCACTCGGCCATCGCGCTGAACCCGCCGGCGTCGGCGACGGCGCTCGATCCGCTGTCCATCACCGGCCGGCTCACCTTGACGGACGGGGCCGCTCCGGGCGCCCAGCAGCTCGTCGTGACTCGGACGCTGCCGGACGGCGTCCAGGCAACGCTCGCGCCGGTCACCACCGCGGCGGACGGAACGTTCACGGTCACGGACACGCCACCGGTCGCCGGCGATATCCGCTACCACGTCGCTTGGGCGGGCAACTCGACGTACCAGGGAAGCGACGCCTCTGTGACCGTGCCGGTCGCGCGCCGCGCCGCGACCTTGACGCTGACCGGACCGGCGACGGGCGAGGCGGGTAAGCGGCTACGGCTGTCCGGCACGCTGACGCTCGACGACAAAGCGCCGAACCCGCCTGCGACGCTCGCGGTCTACCGGGCGATCTACAACAACCGCGAGGGCGGTTGGCCGCAGAGGCTCGGCGACGTCATCACCGACAGCCGCGGTGGCTTCCGCTTCGACGACACACCGACCCAGGGCGGGAACTACGTCTACACGGTGCAATGGACAGGCTCTGATGTGTACGGCCCGGCGGAGACCAACCACACGGTGTCGGTCACGTCCACCGCCTCGATGCTGACGGGCGGCATGGACCAACCGGCGTACGTCGGGGAGCCGTACTACGTCGCCTGCGGCGTGTCCTTCGACGTGGGCTACTGCACCGGCCCGACGACCATCCACGTCAAGCGCAAGATCGGCTCCGCACCGATCGAGGGTCGGCCGGACGTGACGACGGACGAGTCGTGCAGCTTCCGGTTCCAGGACATACTGACCGTGGCGGGCTCCGTCGTCTACACGTTGACCTGGGACGGCGATGCGACTCACCGGGGATCCACGCTGACGGTCTCGGGCACGGTCCAGAAACAGCCGTCGTACATCCAGGCCTGGGCTCGTGACCACTACCTGCGCTCGGGCGAACAAGCGATCATCGACGGGCTCGTCGCGGGGAGCCGTACCGGTCCGCTGGGCATCCGGCTGACCGTGCAGGTCAAGCGCACCGACCCGGCCGGCAACACGGTGCAGCTGCGCGACATCACCACGGCGACCGATGGGACATTCGTCCTCCGCGATGGTCCACTCCGCTGGGCGGAGGGCTACAACACCGCATTCGTGTACGAGTTCTCGTGGTCCGGCAACGCCACGTACGCGGGAAGTAGCACGACCGACACCATCTACATCACGCCGCTGGGGTGACCGGTGGGGAGGGGCGGCGGTGGGCTGCCGCCCTTCCCACCTAGCACCCGCAGTCAGGTCATGTCCCCCCGGCCTCCTGCACGGCCTGGCAGAACGTTTCGTTGGCACCGGGTGCACGAACACATCGAGGCTGGCCAGCGGGGCCGACAGCTCATGGCCCAGCTTGAGCCCGGTATACGTGGCGTTCGGCAGTCGCCTGCGCAACGACGCCCCGGCTGGTCCGTCGCCGACGACTACCAGACGGGTACCGGGATGTCGGCCTGGGCCGCGAGCAGGTGTACGCGCTTCTCGCGGGACAGGCGTCCCACGTACCCGACGATGACCTCTCCGTTCGGCGCCAGGACGCGGCGCAACGCATCGTCGCGGTTCACGGGTTGAACCGTGCGATGTCCACCCGCGCGGCCACAGGTGCGAGCCGGTTCCACCCCCGGTTCAGAAGCTGACGGTGGATCTGTGGCGACGGCACCAGCGTCCGGTCCGCCGCGTCGTGGATCCTTCGCGACGCTCGCCAAGTCAGCGGCCGGAACGCGCCCAGGCCGTGACCAGCGGCGAAGCCGGCCGCGTCGGTCTGAAACACCGCGACCGTCGGCAAGGCCAGCCGTTGCGCGGCGCGCATGGCGAGGCCGCCCGGTGCCGCCAGGTGGACGATGTCCGGTTCGTACGCCGAAAGCACCTTGACCAGCTCGCGGGTTGTCGCGACGCCCAGGCGGTACGTCCGGTAGCGCAGCAGCGGGATGCTCCGCAGCCTGGTGGCGGCGAAGTCAACGACACCATGGCCACCCTCAGCGGCGCCGACGAAGTCGCGCTCGGTTCCGTGGGTATGGGTCAAACGCGGTAGTCCGCAGGTGTGGTGGAGCCGGCATCCGGCACTCCTTACCGTGGGCCGCGCTGACGGGGCTGGCAGGCTCCACAGCGATGGGGTGGAACCCGGGCCCCGAACAGGTCACGGCGAGACGTGCTCGGCTGTCACGGCGGCTGGGCGTTGGATAGCGGGAACCGGGTTACGCTCGGCCGCGAGCCGGCGCAACATGGCGAGATTCTTGCTGATCACGCCGGTAACCCCGAGCCGGCGCGCGTGTTCGAGCGCGGCCTCGGTATCCACCGGCCACACCAGGACCATGTCGGTCGTGCGTCGCAGCTCCGTCACGATGGCCGGGGTAAGCAGCTGGCGGCGGACCGACACGCCGTACGCCGGCCGCCTTCGCAGCCGCGCACGGAGGCGGTTGAGCTGCAGCCAGTTGCTCGCCGAGAGCAGGCGGCGAACATGCGGGTCTGCGTCGAACGCGTCGAGCATGCGCCACTGCTTGGTGCAGACAGCCACGGGTACGCCCGGTGCGGCCTCGCGCAGCACCGCGGCCACCCGTGGCGCGACCGCATGGGACGGTCCCTTGAGGTCGAGCATCAGTCGCGGGTCACCGCCCGCCGCCGCCAGCACATCGGTCAACTCGGGGATGACCAGGTTCCGCCGCCGGTTCACCTCGGTCCACATCTCCCAGAAAAGATGGCGGCCAATCGCCTTGCGGTGGCGGACCTCCAACGCGCCGAGGTACAGGTGCACATCCGCCTCGACGAGATCGACTGGGGCATCGAGTGCCGCGCGCAGGTCGGCTACGTTGTTCCCGGCGCGGTGCGCCACAGTAATGAGTGGCCGATCGATCATGCTCGCACGATATCGGCCATCAGCGGCGAGAACGTCACGTGACGGCGACCGGGACGCGGAGGTTGCCTGACTTCGCGGTATCTCCGCACGCGTGATCATGGAATTGTGAAACCTCCCTCCGGCGTCTACATAGGATGATCGACGCTGCGGGCGGCCCCGGCCGTTCGGTCGGGGATCGTGCGGTCGATGACCTTGAAGGCGCCCGTGTCGAGGTCTGTGGCAGTGGGCACTCGCTCACGGCGATCAACCCGATGCAGCCGTACCGGCTACAGCAGGAGATGATGGTCACGCGGTGCCGGGATTGTCAGTATGCGCTGCCGGCCGACTTCCACTCCCGGAGACGCTGCGCGATGAGCCGGGCTCGCTCCTCCTCGCTGCCGCTGTCCAGCACCTTGAGGTCTGCTGGGTCGGCGCGAAGGTAGACCCCGGCGGTCCGGGCATTCAGGTCGGGGTCGCGGTCCGATCGTGTCGTCCAGTACCCGGTGGCACGGTCGACGGTCTCCACTTTGATCTCGCCGATGCCCTCGAGCTGTGGAGCATTCGCGTGCCGGGGGCGCTCGCCCTTCCAGTAGTAGAAGATGCCAGCTGGATCCCTGCGCTCCTTCGCAGCCTCGCTCCAGTAGCGGGCCGATAGCGTGCCGTCCTCCTGCCACGCCCGACCGGTCACGTTCAGGCCACCGTCGCGGTCCCGCGAGATGCGCAGGAGACTTACCGCCGACGGTTCGCTGTCGCTCCGCACGGTAAGCGAGAGCTGCCACCACAGGCCCTGGACCGGTCCCCGGCGACCCTCGGTTTCGATCGCTTTGCGGAGCTTCTGGTTGATTGCGCGAACCTCGGCCGGGCTAGAGGCCGGGTCGTAGCGGACCGAGGTCAGCCCGAGCAGGTCGCTCGGCAGCTTCGAACCGTGCGCGTGAAGGATGAACGTACGCCGGATGCCGAGCGCGCCGCCGAACAGCCCTGCCTCGAAGACCACGTTGTCGCGCGGCGACGCCTGGCCGGCCTGGGAAGCGTCCGTCGCGGTCCAGTCGTCCTGGGCGAACACGAACGCGGCGAAATCGACCTCTTGGGAGAGCTCGACTAGCCGGTCGAGCGTGGATCGTCCGGGGTTGAACGTGGTCGTCCAGGGCTCGACGTCGGCGACATCATCGAGCCCCCGTGTGATCGCCTGGAGCAGTTTGGCCTGCTTGCCGGACGACCCGAGGAAGATGCGCGGCTTGCTCATGCGCGATTCACCTCTTGGCCAAGAGACGAGTGCCAGCGTACTCGACCCGATCCCGTGGGCGCGCCCCCGCCGCTGCCGCGACCTCCGTCGAGGCAGACCGTTGACGCGCTCAAACGGCTCAGCGACAGCTTGGATGCCGCGTGACATGCTGCTGTACTTTACTGCTGTACAAGATCGAAAAAGGCCGTCTCCGATGACGGAAGATGGCCTCTGACTTGCGGTGGAGCTGAGGGGATTTGAACCCCTGACCCCCTCGATGCGAACGAGGTGCGCTACCAGTCTGCGCCACAGCCCCTCGGTCCCGCAGGACCGCAGCAAGGCTAACAGGTCGCCCCAACGCGCTGCGAACCGGATCCGGCCCGCCCTGCCCGAGCGACGCGGTCACGTCGTGCCGCACCGCGCGTCACGCCGAGTAGGACGAACCGCGGCCGCCCGCCTCGTACGCGCGCCCGCGCAGGCCACCGCTCCGCCGGTACGACACCGAGCCGCGACTGGCGACCGCCGGCATGTCGGACGGGTCGCGGTCCAGGCCCATCGCCACGCGGCGCACCGCCTCCTTCTGGGCCGCAAGACGCCGCTGGGCTTCCCGGCGGGCCGCCGCCCTGCGGGCCTGCTCACGGCGTACCTCTGCTTGC
>JBKOWB010000088.1:0-10338 GCA_046724195.1 Actinomycetota bacterium | reverse complement strand
CCGTGGCCCGGAGCAGGTCGGCGTGCACGCCGATGGGCAGTTGCGCGCCGAGCGTGCACAGCGAGGGGTAGAGGTCGAGCACGTCGCGATGGCTCAAGGCGCCCACACCGATCAGCAGACCGTTGACCGCACTGGGATTGCGGGCCAGCTCCGCGCACAGATCGGTCCGCCAGACCGGGTCGCTGACGTGCGAGGCGAACTCGCGGGCGATCCGGTTGCCGACGCCGCAACCCTCCTGCGGGGCGGCGTGCCGGCCCGAACCGGCCAGCACTGGGGCCAGCCGGACCGTGACCCGCAGCCGGGTCGCAAGCTGGGCGACGGTGAGCACCTCGAGACCGTACGCGCAGGTGTCGCAGAGCCGGTGGAACGTCTCGGCGTGCACCACGGTCGCCGGGTGCGGACAGTCGCCGGTCGGACCGCACCGCGTGTCCATGATGATCTCGGCGAGCCGTCCGTTGATGTCGAAGCGGCCGACGCCGAAATACGTCGCCGGGGTGGCACGGTTGCGGGCCAGGGCGGCATGCTCGCTGGGGTAGCCGTCGGGGTCCACGCCGATGCGCGGGATGCCGTGCGCGGCGTGGAGTTGGATGAGTCGGAACATGTCCGTCGCTCCCGGGGTCGAAGCGGTGCGTCTTCGCCCGGGGGTACGGCCGGCGAACCGTGCGGGTTCAATGAACCTTTTCAACCTGGCGTCGGGCCGAAGGGGTCCGGACCGTTGGCCTGCGCCGGCCACTGCCGCCCTGGCCACGTTGAAAGAGGTTCAATCCTCACGCTGGGTATATCGGAGGGCCTGTTTCGGACGATGGCCCGTCAGGCGCAGGCAGTCAAACGTGACTGCGTGTAGCGCGTAAATAGCCCATGTCAAGCTGATCAACATGCCCGCGAGCACCGCCGCCAGGGAGCCGTCGAGAACGTGCCATGCGGTGGGGAGTGCACTCAGCCCGAGGACGAGCGTGGCCTGCACCGCCGCCTCGGCGAGCCTGAGCGGGTCGAGCCCGCGACCGTCCGTCATGGCTGTGCCCCCTTCGGCATGCCCTCGCGGCCCTCGCTGCGCTCGGTGCACTCGGTCATGCCATCCCTCCTCAAGCGCGGCCTCGCTGCACCCGGTCGTGCCCGTCAGCCTTTCGCCGGCTGGCCGCCGCGCGCTTCCCCCCGGAGCCAGATCGCCGTCTATGCCTTTCGGCCGAGTAGGCCATCCGAGGTGTGGCAAAACCTACTCGATCTGTAGGCTCGCTCGTATTTGGTGTGGCAACGCACGGCATCGAGGGGGATACCATGCCACTCCCGGGTTTTCTGATCGCCGGCGCGCCCAAGGCCGGTACGACCGCGCTGCACGCCGCCCTGTCGCCGCACCCGGGCCTCTACCTGTCGAAGGTCAAGGAGCCGAAGTTCTTCCTCTCCGACGGCCCGCCGCCGGCCGAGGGCGGACCGGGCGACGTGCAGACGTACCAGGAACACGTCTGGCGGCGGGCCGATTACGAGGCCCTGTTCGCCCCGGCGCCGGCGGGCACGCTGCGCGGCGAGGCCACCCCGTTCTACCTGTACGACCTTGCGGCGCACGACCGCATCAAGAACCTGACCCCGAACGCGAAGCTGATCCTGCTACTGCGCGACCCGGTCGACCGGGCGCACTCCAATTGGACGCACCTGTGGAACGCGGGCCTCGAGCCAGAGCCGGACTTCCTCACCGCTTGCCGCGCGGAGGAGGAGCGCAAAGCGGCCGGTTGGGCGGACTTCTGGCACTACATCGGCCTCGGCCGGTACGGCCGCCAGGTGCAGCACCTCTACGAGGTCTTCCCCCGCGAGCAGGTGCTGCTGTTGCGCTACCGCGACCTCAAGGACGCCCCGGCGGCGACGCTCGACCGGGTCTGCGACTTTCTCGGCGTCCGGACCGGCGCGCTCCGGGCGATCCCCAGGGAGAACGTGAACCGCCACGTCGTCGAGGACAACGCGATCAACCGGGTGCTCCGGGGCGTGCTACGGGTCGGTGGTCGGTTCGGCCACCGCTTTCCCGTACCGTTGCGCCTGGCCGGCCGCGGTCCGCTGCTCACCATGCTGCACCGCAAGCAGGGGAATCGGCCGGTGACGGCGCCCCGGGAGCGGGCCGCGCTGCTGCCGCTGTTCGCCGACGACATCGCGCTGCTCCAGGACGTCACCGGGCAGCGGTATGACGACTGGCTGGCCGTGGACCGACACGCCAGAGCCGCGTAATCCCTATTTTGCCCATGGATAATGCACACTTGGGCGGATACCCTTCGCTGTCATCACCGCCGTCACGAAACGGAGCCGCCTTGACCACCGGAATGTCGACGCTGCCGCTGCCTCGCTGGGACGACTCCACGGTGGTGGTCGATCCTCCCAGCGACGAGCCGGGAGCGTGGTCGGGCGCACCCAGCTCCATCGTCGCGGACGGTGATGTCTACCTCGCGTACCGATTGCGGCTGCCGATCGGTGAGGGTCGCGGGATCTCCAACGTCGTCGCGCGTTCGCGCGACGGTGTCGCCTTCGACATCGTCGCCGAGGTCTCGAAGGAGCGCTTCGGCGCGGAATCGCTCGAGCGACCGGCGATCGTCCGTACCGCGGACGGACGCTGGCGCCTGTACGTCAGCGTGGCCACGCCGGGTACCAAGCACTGGCGCGTCGACCTGCTCGAGGCCGACACGCCCGCCGGCCTGGCGACCGCGAAACCCCGCACGGTCCTGGCCGGGGACGCCTCGGTCGGCGTCAAGGATCCGGTCCTGCACACCGACGAGTACGGCTGGCACCTGTGGGCATCCGTCCACCCCCTGGAGAGCTGGGACGACGCGGACCGGATGACCACCGAGTACTACACCAGCGCGGACGGCGTGCACTGGACGTGGCGTGCGACCGCGCTGGCCGGCCGACCGGGCCAGTGGGACGCGCGCGGCGTGCGCGTCTCTTCGGTGGTCGTCGACGGGGACGCGGTGCTGGCCGCCTACGACGGGCGAGCCACGGCCGGCGAGAACTGGGAGGAACGTACCGGCGTAGCCCGCGGCCTGCGCCTTCCGGACGGCACGTTCGGCGAGCTGACGGCCGAGGACCGCGAGCCGATCGGCAGCCCGTACGCCCCGGGCGGCCTCCGTTACCTCAGCTTGGTCACGATGCCCGGCGGCGGCCAGCGCGTCTACTACGAGTCGACCCGCGCGGACGGCGCCCACGACTTGCGGACCGAACTGGCGTGAGCTACGCAATACTCTACTGAGCCCATAGGGCTTATGGATACGGTAGCGCCGTCCCCGCCGATCGGGTGCGTGGGGCGTTTGTGCTGCCGGGAGGCCGGGTACCCGTCTTCGAACTCATACCGGGCGAGGGAGCGGCGATGCGGACGCTGGGCGGGCGATACCAGCTCGTGCAGCGCATCGGCGTCGGCGGTATGTCCGAAGTGTGGCGCGGCCACGACCGCGTGCTCGACCGTCCCGTCGCCATCAAGATCATGGCACCCGCCGTCGATGGGGCGCTCGGCGACGTGGCCGGCGTCGAGCTGATCCGCGCCGAAGCCCGATCAGCGGCGCGACTCGCGCACCCGAACGTGGCGAACGTGCACGACTTCGGCACCTCGCCGTCGCCGGGACGGGACGTGCCGTACATCGTCATGGAACTCGTCGAGGGGCATACGCTGGGCGAGCACATGGGCGCGGGCCCGCTGGACTGGCGGATCGGGGTACGGATCTGCGCCGAGGTGGCGGCCGCCCTCGCCGCCGCACACGCGGAGCACGTCGTGCACCGTGACATCAAGCCGGCCAACATCATGCTCACGCCGTCCGGGGTGAAGGTCCTCGACTTCGGCATCGCGGCCGCCGTGGGCACGCCGGACCCGGACCCCGACGGACCCGTCATGGGCACGCCCGCATACGTCGCCCCCGAACGCTTCGAGGGTCTGCCCGCCACCCCGGCCACCGACATGTTCGCGCTCGGCGTGCTCCTCTACCACTGCGTGTCCGGGCGGTTGCCCTGGCCCGCCACGACCAATACCGAGCTGATCCACGCGCAGCGATACTCGCATCCGGAACCGCTGCCGCCGGTCGAGGGCCTCGCGCCCGAGGTCGTCGACCTGTGCGCGCGCTGCCTGAGCCACGCCCCGGCTGAGCGCCCGACCGCGTTGGTGGCCGCCCTGGTGCTCGCCGAGGCCGTAGACGCACGGGTCTACGTACCCCTGATCGATCTTGAAGCCCCGACGCGGCGACCGTCCGCGGTGTCGCACTGGGACCGGCGGGCCGCCGAGGCACCGACCTCTGCTGCCATACCCTCCGAGCCCGAGCCGAACGGCACGACGGACCGGGTCGGCCGCCACCGCGCCGGCTGAAACGCGAGCCGCCGGCATTCGTGTCGACATTGAGTGACGTCAGGTACACCCACGGTCCGATGGCGGTGCGTAATCATGCGGCGGCCTGCGAGGTGGATCTGGGTAGCTGTACCGTGAGATCGCGGGCAAGCGGCGGAGGGTCGTGGGGATGGACGGGGCCGTGATGACGACGCGGCGTCAGGCGGATGGCGCGATCGTCCTCGACGTGCGCGGAACGCTGGACGCCGCCACCGTCGACGACCTGCGCCAGGCGCTGCTGAGCGCCCTGTACGGCGACCGGCCGATCGCGTTGACCGTCGACCTCACGTTCGTGACGTTCATGGATTCGATGGGCGTCGGCGCGCTCGTGGCGGGCTTCAACGCGGCCCGCCAGATCGGCTGCCGCTTCATCCTGCGCAACCCGAGCGAGTTCGTGCACAGGCAGTTGCGGATCACCGGCCTCGCCGAGATGTTCGGCCTGCCGGCGACCTCGTCATCGCCGGGGACTTATACCGCCTAGATCTTTCCCCCTTGGGGCCGCCCGACGGTTATGGTGCGGTCATGGAGGCGGCGGTCGGGGCATGGTGCGGGGCCTCCCACGTGAGAAGGGGGAGGCGCCGTGGTCGACGTCGAGCACACCATCGGTCTGCTGCTGGGCACCGAGGACGACTGGCCGCGGGCGTACCAGGCGCTGCTGAGCCGGCTCGGCGTGGTCACCGACGACCAGGGTCGCGAGCACCGCATCCGCAGCGTGCGAGTCACCATCGAGCCGTTCAACCTGCGCGACAAGCCGCAGCACGACCTGGTCATCGACCGGCTCGCGTACTGGTACTACCACCCGCGGGAGTGGTTGAAGAAGATCGCGCTGATGGACGACGTGTACCTGCTGAACAGCCCCTTCACGTTCCAGTCGATGGAGAAACACGCCGCCTACTGCGCGATGATCCGGCTCGGGCTCAAGGTGCCGGAGACCGTGCTGGTGCCGTTCAAGAACCCGCTCGACAACTCCCGGTACGCCTACACGGCCGCCCGCTACAACCAGCCGTTCGACCTCGATGCGACCGCGGCGCCGGTGGGCTACCCGATGTTCATGAAGCCGTACGACGGCGGGGCCTGGGTGGGAGTCTCCAAGATCCGTAACGCGGTCGAGCTGCATGCCGCGTACGACGCGTCGGGCGAGCGCCTCATGCACCTGCAGGCGGCGGTCGAGAACTACGACGTGTTCGCCCGGTCGCTGACCATCGGTCCGGAGACCATGGTGATGAAGTTCCGCCCCGAGCTGCCCATGCACGACCGGTACGCGGTCGAGCACGACTTCCTCGACGCCGCCGTGGGCGACGAGGTCGTCACCATCTCGCGGCTGGTCAACGCGTTCTTCCGGTGGGAGTTCAACTCCTGCGAGTCGCTGATCCGAGGCTCGGACGTGTACCCGATCGACTACGCCAACGCCTGCCCCGACGTGGCCATCACGTCGTTGCACTACTACTTCCCGTGGGCGATGTCGGCACTGCTGCGCTGGACCGTCTACTGCGTCGTGACCGGCCGGCGGCCCCGGCTCGACACGGACACGTCGGCCTACTTCGCCATCGCCGATCAGAGCGATCTCTCGTACGGCGAGAAGCTCGCGGCGTACCGGCGGCTCTCCGACAGCTACTTCGAGGTGGACCGCTACCAGGACTTCTGCGCCAACCACCTGGCCAGCGTCGACGACATCGTCTTCGATTGGGTGAGCTCGGAGGAGTTCCGGTCGCTGTTGCGCGAGACGGTCCAGTCCACATATCCGGCGGACGAGCACGAGAAGTTCCTCGGCCACTTCGGCGGTCTCATCGACGCCTGGATCGCCGAACGCCGCTAGTTTTCCTCCGAACAGTCTTGTACCGTCGCGAACATGAGTGTTCGCGTCGCGCGCCGGCGCTCGGCCGTCCGGCGGGACGCCAAGGCCGCGCTGCTCGACGCCGCCGTGGAGGTCTTGGTGGCCGACCCGTCCGCGTCTCTGTCCGAGGTCGCGGAGGCGGCCGGGATCGGCCGTACCACGCTGCACAAGCACTACGCCACCCGCGACGATCTGTTGCGCGCCGTCGGGCACCGGGCCATCGACCGCTGGGAACAGGTCATCGCCGCCGCCGCGCTGGCCGAGGCCGACGACGGAGGCCTGCACGCGCTGGCCGAGGCCATGATCTCCGTGGGGCCATATCTGGCGTTCCTGTGGCGCAACCCGCTCTTCGACCACTCCGCCGACATCGGGCAGCGGTCCAAGACGGTCGAATCGCAGGCCCTGGCCATCCTCGAACGGGCCCAGAAGCAGGGCTTGATGCGCGCCGACGTCCCCGGCTACTGGCTACTGCACACGTTCTACTCGCTGGTCTACGTCGCCGCCGAGTCGATCTACGACGGAGACCTCGCCCCGCGCGCCGCGCCCGACCTCGTCGTCTCGACGTTCCTGCGCGGCGTGGGCTGAACCCCGTACCAGAAAGGTCCTCAGATGGCCGAGCTCCGCCGCACCGTGACGTTCGCGACCGGCCTGTACCGCCGCCGCGTCGACTTCGCCTACCACGGGTACGTGCGCCGCGACCCCATGTCCCGCCTGCATCTGCGGGCCGGGCGCGACAATCCGTACGCCATCTACGAACGCATCCGGGCCCAGGGCACGCTGGTGCCCACTCGGATCGGCAACTGGGTGACCGCCAGCCACCGGGTGTGCAACGCGGTCCTGCGGGACCGGCGCTTCGGCGTCCGCGCGGCTGAGCTGACCGTGCCGGTTACGCCCACGGACGAGTTCGACATGTCGTTCCTGGACCGGGACCCGCCGGACCACACCCGGCTGCGCCGGCTGGCCCAGCCCGCGTTCAGCCCTAAGCAGGTGGCCGGCTACCGGCCGCGCATCGAGCGGCAGGTCGACGACCTGCTCGACCGCGCCGCGGCAGCCGGCTCCTTCGACCTGGTGCCGGTGTTCGCGGCGCCGCTGCCGATCGCCGTCATCACCGACCTGCTCGGCGTGCCGGACGCGGACGCCGACCGCTTCGCCCAGGTCGGCACGGTCATCGGCAGCGCCCTCGACGGGATCCATTCGCTTGCCCACGCGGCCCGGCTGCAGGCCGCGAACAACGAGCTCAGGGCGCTGTTCGAGGGCCTGTTCGCGCTGCGCCGCCAGACCCCCTCCGACGACGTGATCAGCCGGATCGTGGCGGCCGAGGGTGACGCGATCCGGCCGCGGGAGATGCTGCCGATGTGCAACCTGCTGCTGGTCGCGGGCTTCGAGACGACGGTCAACCTGGTCGGCAACGCGGTCAACGCGCTGCTCGCGCACCCGACGCAATGGGCGGACCTGTGCGCGGACCCGGCGGGCCTGGCCGGCCCGGCGGTCGAGGAGACGCTTCGGTACGACCCGCCGGTGCAGCGTACGGCGCGGTGCGCGCTGGAGGACGTCGAGCTGGAGGGTCAACTCGTACGGAAGGGCCAGTTCGTGGTGACGCTGCTCGGCGCCGCGAACCGGGACCCGTCCGCGTTCCCCGACCCGAACCGCTTCGACATCCACCGGAAGCAGACCGCGGATCACCTCGCGTTCTCAAGCGGGATCCACTACTGCATCGGCCAGCCCCTGGCCCGGCTCGAGGCCACCATCGCGCTGCAGAAGCTCGCCGAACGAATGCCGGACCTGCGCCGGAACGGTCCGTTGCGCCGCCGGGTGTCCAGCATCGTCCGGGGGCCGATCCACCTGCCGGTGCGGACCGGCGTCACGGTCCGGCCGGCGACCTCCGGAATTGCCGGAGGCACGGCCTAGCCTGGCTCATGCGGCGGACTGAGCGGCGCGGCGGGCTGGGCGGCGCAACGCGTTGATCGGCGCGCCAGACTGGTCGGCGCGGCAGGCTGACCGCTGCACCAGGTTGATCGGCGCGCCAGCTCGCCGCCGTTGCCGCGGGGCACCCGCAAGCGACGGCGCACCAAGCTGGTGGGCGCAGTTGTTGAGCTGCGACCGGCGTTCGCGCTGGCGCATTGGCTGGGCGGCGAGCCGGCCCGCGAGGTTCCTACGTTCGTCGGTGAGCGTTGACGGTGGTCGGGGTGGAGCGTCCGGACCCGGATCAGAGACGCGGCAATCCGTCTGATCGCCGAGCGCGGCACCGACGCCACGACGGTGCGTGACATCGCCCGGGAGGCGGGCGTGTCGCCCGGCCTGCTTCGGCACCACTTCGGGTCGAAGGAGGCCCTACGCGAGGCGTGTGACGCCTACGTGCTGGACCGGGTGGTGAAAATCAAGGAGGAGCTGCTCGTCGAGGGCAAGGTGGCCAACCCGAGCTTCCTGCCGTCGGTGCATCCGACGATCGTGCTGCTGTACAAGTACGTCACTCGCGCCCTGCTCGACGGCTCACCCGCCGCAGCGGCCATGTTCGACGACATGGTGACACTGACCGAGCATTGGGTCGAGAAGTTCACGCCGGACATCACCGAGGACCTGCGGGCCTACGCCGCGGTGCTCGTCGGCATGCAGTCCGGGATCCTCGCGATGCATGAGCACGTATCCCGGGCGCTCGGCGTCGACATGTTCACCGCCCAGGGGCACCTGCGCCTGGCCAACGCCCTGGCCGACTTCTACTCGCATCCGCTCCTGGACGCCGAGTTCGTCGCCAACGCCCGCGCGGCGATGGAGCCGCTGCGGGCACCCAATCCGCCGAGCGCCGCGGGGGCCGACCCCGGGGCTGAAGGAGCATGAACCATGTCCGAGGCGATCCGCGCAGACGCATTGGTCAAGACGTTCGGGCGCACGCACGCGCTCGACGGGCTCGACCTGACTGTGCAGACCGGGGAAGTACACGGCTTCCTCGGTCCCAACGGCTCGGGGAAGACCACCACCATCCGGATCCTGCTCGGGCTGCTGCGGGCCGATGCCGGCTCCGCTCAGCTGCTCGGCGGCGACCCGTGGCGCGACACCACGACACTGCACCGCCGATTGGCGTACGTGCCCGGCGACGTGACCCTGTGGCCCAACTTGACCGGCGGCGATGTCATCGACCTGCTCGGCCGGCTCCGCGGCGGGCTCAACAAGCAGCGCCGCGCCGAGCTGCTCGAGCGCTTCGATCTCGACCCGCGCAAGAAGGGTCGCGCGTACTCCAAGGGCAACCGGCAGAAGGTGGCGCTGGTCGCCGCCCTCGCCTCCGATGTGGAGCTGCTCATCCGCGACGAGCCGACGTCCGGCCTCGACCCGTTCATGGAAGAGGTCTTCCGCCAGGTGATCCGCGAGGAGCAGCAGCGCGACGGCCGTACGGTCCTGCTCTCCAGCCACATCCTCTCCGAGGTGGAGGCGCTGTGCGACCAGGTCACCATCATCCGCGACGGGCGGGCCGTCGAGACCGGCACACTCGCCCAGATGCGGCACCTCACCCGCACCTCGATCGAGGTCAGCCTCGCCGGTCCGGCGGCCGGGCTGGAAACGATGCCCGGCGTGCATGACCTGCAGACCCACAACGGCACGGTGCGCTTCGACGTCGACACCGCTGAGCTTGACGCGGTGCTCCGCCAGCTCACCACGGTCGGTATCCGCAGCCTCACCAGCCAGCCGCCGACCCTGGAAGAGCTGTTCCTGCGCCACTACGACCGCGCCGCCGACGCCGGGCAGAAGACGGAGGTGGCCCGGTGAACACCTTGACCGGTACCCGCGCCCTCGTGCGGCTGGCGCTGCGGCTCGACCGCGTGCGGCTGACCGTGTGGGTGCTCGGGCCCGCCGTGATGCCGATGGGGACCGCGGCGAACTACTTCAAGCTCTACCCGACGCAGGCGGATCTCAATGCGGTCAGCGGTGTCCTCACCAACCCGTCGCTCTTAGCGCTGAGCGGCCCGCTGCTCGCCAACTCGATCGGTGCCCTCACCGCGTGGAAGATCGGCGTCACCGAGTTCATCCTTGTGGCGCTGATGAGCCTGCTCACCGTCGTGCGGCACACCCGTACCGAAGAGGAGACCGGCCGGCTGGAGCTGATCGGCGCCACCGTGGTGGGCCGCTACGCGCCGCTCACCGCCGCGCTGGTCGTCGCCGGGCTGGCGAA
>JBKOWB010000377.1:0-5436 GCA_046724195.1 Actinomycetota bacterium | reverse complement strand
ACACCAGACCGTGCTGCTGCATCCGGCGCAGCACGGTGATGAGCGGACCTCCGCCCTCGCCCCACCGCGCGTCGACCAGGTACGGATAAGTCTCCCGGTCCCAGTGCACGTCGACCCAGCCGCCGTCGAGGTCGAGCAGGTGCAGGCTGATCGTGCTCGCGGTCCGCACGGCCAGGATCTGGCTGCCGTCCGGCGACCACCACCAGCCGCGGCTCCGGCCGAAGTCCCGGGCGGCCCCGTCCGGCACGCCCCACTTAACGCCGCCCGGGTCGCGCCACGATGTGCCGTCGGGCTCGCCGGCCAGCAGCTCGTCGGTGCCGTCGGGCCCGACCACGCGCAGGCAGCTCGTATCGGTGACGTATCCGATGTGCCGCCCGGTGGGATCGGGCTGCGGGTCCTCGACCGCCTCGGCGGTGACCACCGCGGCAACGTCGCCGCTGATCAGGTCGGCTCGGAACAGCCGGCCGTCGACCGCGTAGGCCGCCACCCGAGCGAGATGATCGATCGCGTAGGACGAGATCCCCCGACCATCGACTAGCCGCTCGGCGGCCGTCGCCACGTTCATCACCCAGAGCCCAGCGGCCTGCGACGACGGGTCCGGGGTGCGCAGGAACACCACCCGCGCGCCGTCGCCGCCGACCGTCACGGCGTGCGGCGCGCCGTGGCTGAACCGGCCGGTCCGGTCGACGAGTTCGGGAAAGTCCACGATGTCCAGCATCGCTGATCAAGGCACGTTCGCGCCTGCCAAACCGCAGTCAGATCGCACGGGAACGGATCAGAGTCGCCGCGTAAAGTTGCGCGCGTGACAGAAGCCCTGCCCGCGCGACGTCTCCTGCTCGTGCACGCACATCCGGACGACGAGGTCACCGGTACCGGCGCCACCATGGCCCACTACGCCGGCGACGGCGCGCACGTCACGCTGGTCACCTGCACGCTCGGCGAGGAGGGCGAGATCCACGTTCCGGAGCTCGCGCAGCTCGAGGCGGCCCAGGCCGACCAGCTGGGCGGCTACCGGATCGTCGAACTGGATCGCGCCTGCGCCGCGCTGGGCGTCACTGACCACCGGTTTCTCGGTGGGGCGGGCCGCTATCGCGACTCCGGGATGATGGGCCTTCCGACCAACGACCACCCGCGCAGCTTCTGGCGGGCGGATATCGACGAGGCCGCGGGACACCTGGTCACGATCATGCAAGAGGTACGCCCTCAGGTCATGATCACGTACGACGATAACGGCTTCTACGGCCACCCGGACCACATCCAGGCGCACCGGGTGGCGATGCGCGCGGCCGAGCTCGCAGGGGATGCCGCTCCCGCCAAGATCTACTTCACGGCGATTCCGCTGAGCGTCCTCGAGGGCGGCATGGAGGCGTTCCGCGGGCTGGACGACAATCCGTTCGCCGAGGTGGAGAAGGTCGGGGACCTGCCGTTCGGCACGCCTGACGACGAGATCGCCGCGCGCGTGGACGGCACCGACCGGTACGAGCAGAAGGTCGCCGCCATGCGAGCCCACGCCACCCAGATCCCGGACAACTCCTGGCTGTACGGCATAGCCGGCGACTTCGGCGGCGAGTTCATGGGCATCGAGTACTTCACGCTCGCGAAGGGCCGGCGCGGCCAGGTCAGCGGCCCGCACGGGTGGGAGAGCGACCTGTTCAGCGGCCTCGGCATCGAGCAGTCTGCGGCGACCGAGGCAGCGTCCCGGTGATCGTTTCGGATGCCGAGGCGCCGCCGACCCCGGAAGAGAAGTCGGAACGCGGGGGTCTCGACGTCACCATCCGTATCGCCGGCGTGGTGATATCGGTCCTCGCGGCCATCGTGACCGCCGCCCTCGAGATCTTCTCCACCCAGCTGCGGATCGGCGGCGTGCTGGTGGGCGTGTCGATCCTCGCGGCCCTGGTGGCGAATCCGGCGATCGCCTGGTTCGCGGTCACCACCACCGGCCGGCGATGGGCGATCGGGCCGCCGTGGATCGTCTGGACCATCGTCATGTTCGGCGCGGCCGGCATGCGTACCGATGAGGGCGACTACCTGCTCTCCGGCAACGACTGGGTCGCGCTGGTGATGATCCTGGTGGGCAGCCTCGCGTTCGCCGTGTACTCATACCGGATGATCTTGAGGTCACGGCCGCCGTTCTGAACCGTCTCGGTTCGGTCGCGTCCGTTGTCATCGGCGGGCACTGGCCTGCAAACTTGCGCGAGTTCCCGCGTCGGACCGGATTGGTGAGCACGTGACGTCGACAGAGGAGGTCTCGACGACCGCGATCGAGGCGCCCATCGAGGATGGCCGATCGCCGTTGCGGGCGCGGCGGTGGGTCATCGCCGGGACCGCCGCCGCCGTGCTGATGGCGGCTGGCAGCGTGGCCCTCTACGCGGCGGCCGGCGACGTCCCTCGCGGCACGAAGGTCCTCGGTGTCGACCTCGGCGCCCTGTCTCGCGCCGAGGCCGAGCGCGCGCTGCACCAGAAATTCGACGAGCGTGCCGGCGAGCCGGTCGGTGTGCTGGTGGACGGCGCGAGCGTGACCGTCGCGCCGCAGGACATCGCCATGACGCTCGACGTTGCCGCCACCGTGGGCAACGCGGTGAAGGGCGTGCCGCGGCTCTTCGGCGGGCGCACCGTCGCGCCCGTGGTCCGGCTCGACGAGGCGAAGCTGGGGGCGCTGCTGCGCAAGCACCTCGATCCACAACGGATCACGTTCCGGAAGCCGGCCATCACCTACGACGGCGTGACGCCGCTGCCGTCGTACGCGAAGCAGGGTCTTGATCTGGACCCCGCGGTGGCCGCGCGGGCCGTCCGCGCCGCCTGGTTGACCGGGAGGCCGGCCGTGGTCGGCCTGACCGACCGTGTCCCGGCGATGACCAACGAGCAGGTCGATGCGCTGGTCAAGGGCTTCGCGACGGCCGCGGTCGCGGGGCCGGTCACGGTGACGGTCGACACGAAGAGCTTCACGCTCCAACCGGATGCCATCGCCAAGGGGCTGGTCTACCGCTCCGACGGCGCCGGGCTGCTAACCCCCGCCATCGACGCCGGCCGGCTGCGCGCCGCGGCGAAGGTCGAGTTCGCCAAGGTCGAGACCGAGCCTCAGGAAGCGAGCATCAGCCTCGCCGGCGGCAAGCCGACAATCGTGGCGAGCACGGCCGGCGCCGTCGTCGACCTGACCAAGCTCGGCACCGAGTTGCTCAGGGTGCTGCCCGATCCGGGACCGCGCAGCGTCGCCGCGAGCCTGGTGCGGCTGGACGCCGGCAGCACCGACGCCGACATGGCGAAGCTTGGCGTCAAGGAGCGGGTCTCGACCTTCACGACCTACTTCACCGGCGGTGCCAGCTCGCCACGCAGCAAGAACATCATGACCATCGCCAAGGCGGTGGACGGCGCGATCGTCAAGCCGGGGGAGACGTTCTCGCTGAACGGGCATACGGGTGAACGCGACTACGATGCCGGTTATCAGGACGCGCCGGTCATCGTCGACGGCAAGCTCGAGCCGGGCGTCGGCGGCGGGGCGTCGCAGTTCACCACGACGCTGTTCAACGCCGCCTACTACGCTGGCATGCAGGACGTCGAGCACAAGCCGCACTCGTTCTACTTCTCCCGTTACCCGTCCGTGATCGAATCGACGATCTTCTACCCGACGCTCGACCTCAAGTTCAAGAACACCACGCCGTACGGGGTCCTCATCGACACCTCGACCACCGGCAGGTCGGTGACCGTCTCGATGTGGAGCACGCGGTACTACGACAGCGTCAAGACCGTGCGCAGCCCGCGGCGCAACGTCACGTCACCGCCGACGGTCTACCGCGAGCCCGGGCCGGACTGCATCTCCAGCAGTGGACTCCCAGGTTTCACCCAGGATGCGTGGCGCATCATCCGCAAGGATGGTGTCGAGGTCAAGCGCGAGAAGTTCACCTGGCGCTACGATCCCGAGCCACGTTTCATATGTGGCACGGAGCCGTAGCAGATTTCCTGGGGAGGACAGGATGAGGCAACAGCGATGGTTTCCGGCCGCGGCGCTGGCGGTCGGGCTGTTCGCGATCAATGTGGTGACGCGGCTGGTGATCCGGCTCGGCTTCGACGGCAAGGAGTCCGCCGAGGACCGCGCGTCGATCATCATGTTCGCTTTCATCGGTCTCGCGCTGGCCGTGGTGACATTCGTCCGCGCGCAACGCGTCCCGCCGAGCACCTGGCTGTGGGACATCGTGTTCGGCGGTGTCGCGGGCATGCTGCTCACCATCCTGGTCGGCCCGTTCATCAGCGGCGGCCAGCCGTTCTCGGGCGGGGCGGGCAACTTCTTCTCGCAGGTCTGGCTCTACGGCGGCTTCGCGATCGTGGGCACGTTGCTGGGCTTCTGGGTCGCCACGGCGCTGGGCCGCGACTACCGTTCCAAGTCCCTCAAGGCGTTCGCCCAGGTGCGCACGTCCAAGCCGCGCCGGCCGGTCCGCCGCTAGGCCGGTGGTGCGACCCGGGTCAGATAGGTGTGATGCGTGCTGAAGCCGAGCCGCCGGTACAACGCGATCGCGTCCGTGTTGCCTTCCTCCACCTGGAGATAGGCGCGCGTCGCCCCGCGCTGCGCCGCCCACTGCGCCATCGCGCGCATCACATGCCTCGCCAGCCCGCGCCGGCGGTGTTCGGGCGCGGTCTGCAGCAACGAGATGCCGTGCCACCGTGCCGGCCCGGTCACCGTTCCGCGCGCGACCGCGACGAGGCCGCCGGCAGCGTCGTGCACACGCACGAAAACCGTTTCCGGTACGGCGGTGAGCACCCGTTTCGCCGCCTCCGGAAGCTTGCCCTTGTGCTCCGCCACCATCGCGAACCACTCATCGGTGGGGGCGTCGGCCAGTTCGACCGCCGGCAGGTCGCGTTCCTCCGCATCGCCGAGCAGCGCCTTCAGCGGGGCCGTCTGCACCAGTGTCAGCGGGCGCGCGGTCCATCCGCGGGCGTCCAGCGCCGAGTTGACCGGTGCCGCCAGTGGCAGCGGCGCGTTGATCAAAGCCGGTTGTCCGCGGCCGCCGTACCACTCGACCACCGCGTCGATGGCGTCGTCGAGCGTCCGGTCGGGGTCGCCCACGGCGAGTGCCGAGTTGGCGCGGCCGGTCCAGTTGTCCGCGGCCCGCAGGATCCAGCCGCCGAGCCGGTACTGGACCGGCGCCGGCCAGGCTTCGTTCGCGGCCAGTTCCAGCGCGACGACGTCCGCGGCCGGTGGCCGGCGCGCGGCCGGCACACGCTTCGCGCGGTGTACGTCCCGCAGCGGTACGCGCAGCGTGCCTTGGGCGGTGGCCAGCGTTAGGTCCGTCTCGGTGAGGTCGACCAATTCCCCGAGGGCGTCCGTGAAAAGCGGGCGATTGTGCGATACGCCCACAATTCGGCGTACCACTACCCGGTGTCCCACATCTTGCCGCCGGAGCACGTGCGACCTCCCCTCCGGCGAGATACTAGGCTCTGGTC
>JBKOWB010000187.1:0-3138 GCA_046724195.1 Actinomycetota bacterium | reverse complement strand
CGCCGCGCCAGCGCACACGCCACCACGACCGCACCGACCGCGGCCGTTGACCACGCGCGCGCACGCCGGCAGGCCGACCCCCCGTAGGGTGGGGGCCGTGACGATGTCGACCTCGGCCGATCCGCTGGTAGCGCGCATGCGCCCGTTCGGCACCACGATCTTCACGGAGATGTCCGCGCTGGCCGCGAGCACCGGATCCATCAATCTCGGCCAGGGGTTCCCGGACACCGACGGGCCACCCGAGATGCTGGACGCGGCCGCCGAAGCCCTCCGCTCCGGCGCCAACCAGTACCCGCCGCTGGCCGGTATCCCGGCGCTGCGGCAGGCGATCGCAGCGCACGACCAGCGCTTCTGGAACCTTTCCTGGGACCCGGACACCGAGGTGGTGGTCACGGCGGGCGCCACCGAGGCGGTCGCGGCGAGCATCCTCGCGCTCTGCGACCCCGGCGACGAGGTGGTGTGCTTCGAGCCGTACTACGACTCGTACGCGGCCTCGATCGTCCTTGCCGGTGCGGTCCGGCGGCCGGTCACGCTGCGGCCGGGCGCGGACGGCCGGTACAGCTTCGACGAAAGCGATCTGCGCGCGGCGTTCGGCCCGCACACCCGCCTGGTCCTGCTCAACTCCCCGCACAACCCCACCGGCAAGGTCTTCACCGCCGCGGAACTCGCCCTGATCTCGGGCCTCTGCCAGGAACACGACGTGTACGCCGTGACTGACGAGGTATACGAGCACCTGGCCTTCACCGACGCGTCCGCACCCCACATCCCGCTCGCGACCATGCCCGGTATGCGCGAGCGGACGATCCGGATTTCGTCGGCAGGCAAGACCTTCTCCTGTACGGGCTGGAAGATCGGCTGGGCGACCGGCCCCGCGCCGCTGGTCTCGGCGGTACGGCGGGTGAAGCAGTTCCTGACGTTCGTGAACGGGGCTCCGCTGCAGCCTGCGGTCGCCGTGGCGCTGGGCCTGCCCGACGAGTACTTCGCCGGTTTCAGAGCCGGCCTCCAGGAGCGCCGCGACCGGCTCGTCACCGGGCTGGCCGATGCCGGGTTCGCCGTGCTGGCCTCGGACGGCACGTATTTCGTGACCGCCGACATCACGCCCCTCGGCGGCCACGACGGCCTCGAGTTCTGCCGCACCCTGCCGGAACGCTGCGGCGTGGTCGCGGTGCCTACCCAGGTGTTCTACGACCACCAGGGCGCGGGACGGCACCTCGTCCGTTTCGCGTTCTGCAAGCGCCCCGAGGTCATCGACGAGGCGGCCCGGCGCCTCCGGACCATCCACTGATCTTGAATCTGGGGTTGCAACAAATGCCGCACCAAACCCAAAAAAGCGAGAAGCGGGCTAGGCCGGGCTAGCGGCTCGCACCTCGGCCGCGATGCGTTCGGCTACCGAGCGGGCCTGGTCCACGGTCGCTGCCTCGACCATCACCCGGACCAAGGGCTCCGTGCCCGACGGGCGCAGCAGCACCCGGCCGGTCTCGCCCAACTCGGCTTCCGCCAGCGCTACCGCCGCCTGGACCGTCGGTGCCGACGCGCCGGTTCCCCGGTCCGCCACCCGGACGTTGATCAAGACCTGCGGCAGCTTGTGGATCACCGCGGCCAGGTCTTCCAGGGACTTGCCGGTCGAAGCCAGCTGGGCCATCAGGTGCAGACCGGTGAGGATCCCGTCGCCCGTCGTCGCGTACGCCGGCATGACGATGTGGCCGCTCTGCTCGCCGCCGAGCGCCAGCTTGCCTGCCTGCAGTTCCTCGAGCACGTAGCGGTCGCCGACCTTGGCCTCGATGAGGCGGATGTTGGCCTGCTTCATGGCCAGCCGCAGGCCGAGATTGCTCATCACCGTGGCGACCAGCGTGTCGTCGGTCAGCACGCCCGCGTCGCGCATGGCCAGCGCAAGGATCGCCATGATCTGGTCGCCGTCCACGACCTCGCCGCCTGCGGTGACGGCCAGGCAGCGGTCGGCGTCGCCGTCGTGGGCGATGCCCAGATCGGCGCCCTCGGCGAGCACGGCGTCGCGGACCACGTCGATGTGGGTCGACCCGCATTTGTCGTTGATGTTCAGCCCGTCGGGCTCGGCATGGATCGCGATGACCTCGGCGCCCGCCTCCTCGTACGCGGCCGGCCCGACCTCGCTGGCCGCGCCGTTGGCGCAGTCGACCACGACCTTGATGCCGTCGAGCCGGTGCGGCGTCGACGCGACGAGGTGCTTGACGTAGTGCTCGGCGCCGTCCAGCAGGTCATGTACGCGTCCGATCCCGGCGCCGGTCGGGCGGCCGACCAGGCCGTGGCCATCCTCGACGGCGGCTTCGATGCGCTCCTCGAGCTCGTCCGGAAGCTTCTGGCCGCCGGCCGCGAACAGCTTGATGCCGTTGTCGGGCATCGGGTTGTGCGAGGCGGAGAGCATGACGCCGAGGTCGGCGTTCGCCTGTCCCACCAGGTAGGCGACCGCCGGCGTAGGCAGCACGCCGACCCGGACCACGTTGGCACCCGCGCTGGTCAGGCCGGCCACGACGGCCGCCTCCAGCATCTCGCCACTCGCCCTGGGGTCGCGGCCGACGATGGCCAGCGGCTGGTGGCTGCTATCGCTCTCGGCGAGCACCCGGGCGGCCCCGACCGCGACCGAGAGCGCGAGTTCGGGAGTGAGGTCGCCGTTCGCGAGCCCGCGTACGCCGTCGGTGCCGAAGAGTCGCCCCATGGCGGCATGTCCTTTCGCCGGTGCCTTCCCCCGTCGGGAAACATACGGGATGTCGCAAGGACCGGTGGGGTAGTGGGAAGTATCGAAGCAGACGCGAAACGGCCGGACGCGCCCCGATCTGTGGGGACGCACCCGGCCGCCAGGTCACACGTGGTGCAAGATCAGCGCTTCGAGTACTGCGGAGCCTTACGGGCCTTCTTGAGGCCGTACTTCTTCCGCTCCTTGACCCGGGGGTCACGCGTGAGGAAGCCGGCCTTCTTCAGCGCCGGGCGGTCGTCGGGGTCGTTGTCGCACAGCGCCCGAGCGATCGCCAGGCGCAGCGCCCCGGCCTGGCCGCTGGTGCCGCCGCCGCGGAGGTTGGCGTGCACGTCGAGGATCTCGGCCTTCTCGGTCAGCGTGAGAGGATCGCGCACCAGCTGCTGGTGCACCTTGCTCGGGAAGTATTT
>JBKOWB010000405.1:0-5217 GCA_046724195.1 Actinomycetota bacterium | reverse complement strand
GACCACAACTCCAAGATCGCGGAGGATGGGGAGCGCGGTGGGACGATGGGACCTGTGACGCACGAGGTGTTCAATCAGCCGCCGCCGCTGGTCGACTACGACATCGCCGGGGACGCCGCGCTGCTCGAGGGCGTCGCCCGGGAGGGCGCCGAATGGGCGACCGGCGACCTGCACCGCCTCGGCAAGCTCGGCGGCACCGCGGACGCGCAGCGCTGGGCCGACGAGGCCAACCGGTACGAGCCCCGGCTGATCACCCACGACCGGTACGGCCACCGCGTCGAAGAGGTCGAATTCCACCCGTCCTGGCACCGGCTCATGGAGGTCGCGGTCGCCTCCGGGCTGGCCGCCGCGCCATGGGACGATCCGCGCCCCGGCGCGCACGTGGCCCGCGCCGCCGGCCTGTTCACGTGGAGCCAGGTCGAGGCCGGGCACTCGTGCCCGATCTCGATGACGTACGCGGTCGTGCCCGCGTTACGCAACGCGCCCGGGCTCGCCGCCGCCTACGAGCCGCTGCTGGTCAGCCGCGTCTACGATCCCGGCCTGCGGGCGCCGCTCGGCAAGCGCGGACTGCTGGCCGGCATGGGCATGACGGAGAAGCAGGGCGGCTCCGATGTGCGGGCCAACACCACCACCGCGACGCCGGCCGGCGACGGCAGCTACCGGCTGCGCGGGCACAAGTGGTTCACCAGCGCGCCGATGTGCGACCTGTTCCTCGTGCTGGCGCAGGCGCCCGCAGGGCTGTCGTGCTTCCTGGTGCCCCGGGTGCTGCCGGACGGCGCGCGCAACGCGTTCCGCATCCAGCGCCTCAAGGACAAGCTCGGCAACCGCAGCAACGCGAGCAGCGAGCCCGAGTTCGACGGCACGGTCGGCTGGCTCGTCGGCGACGAGGGCCAGGGCGTGCGCACGATCATCGAGATGGTGGCCATGACCCGGCTGGACTGCGTCGTCGGCTCGGCCGCCGGGATGCGAGCGGCGCTGACCCAGGCGATCCACCATGCCCGGCACCGCAGCGCATTCGGCGGACCGCTGGCCGACAAGCCCGCCATGCGCAACGTCCTGGCCGACCTCGCCGTCGAGTCCGAGGCGGCGACGGTGCTGGCGATGAGGCTGGCCGGCGCGGTCGACCGCGCGGTCCGCGGCGACGACCGCGAGCAGGCGTTCCGGCGCCTCGCCATCGCGGTCGGCAAATACTGGGTGTGCAAGCGGCAGCCGGCCGTGGTGGGCGAGGCGCTCGAATGCCTTGGCGGCAACGGATATGTCGAGGAGTCCGGCATGCCGCGGCTCTACCGCGACGCGCCGCTCAACTCGATCTGGGAGGGTTCCGGCAACGTGCAGGCGCTCGACGTGCTCCGGGCGCTGCGCCGGGAGCCGGGGAGCCTGGACGCCTTCCTGGCCGAGGTGGCCGAGGCGGCGGGCGCGGACCGCCGGCTCGACGAGGCGGTGACCGGGCTGAAGGAGCATCTGACCGAGCGCGACGATCCTGAGGGCCAGGCCCGGCGGGTGGTCGAGCGGATGGCGCTGGTGCTGCAGGGCTCGCTGCTGGTCCGGCATGGCCCGGCGGCCGTCGCGGACGCGTTCTGTGCGAGCCGGCTCGCCGGTGATTGGGGGTACGCGTTCGGGACGCTGCCGCGCGGCCTGGACGCGGAGGCGATAGTGCGGCGCGCCGCGCCCGCATAGAAGGCGGCGCGCCGCGCCCGCAAAGAAGGCGGCGCGCCGCGCCCGCATAGAAGGCGGCGCGCCGCGCCCGCGTAGAAACAGCCGGTCAGCGCGGCCCAGCGAGTTCCGCGATGCTCGCCTTCAGGTCCTCCTGGCTGATCGGCGTCACGTCGCCGCCGGAACGGGCGTCCTGCATGGCCTTGGCGAGCTGGACGCGGCGCAACACCTCCTTGATGTCCGCGCCGGTCATGCCGTGGCTGGCCCGGGCCAGCTCGGCCAGGTCCAGGTCGTCGTCGAACATCCGGAAGCCCGGCGTCTCGTGCGCCGCGATCAGGCCGCGGATCATCTTCCGGAAGATCTCGGCGCGACTCGGTTCGTCCGGCCTGGGCACGGAGATCTTGACATCGAACCGGCCGGAGCGGATCAGCGAGTCGTCGACCCGGTGCGGGAAGTTCGTCGTGGCGACCACGATGACGTTGGGGTTCGCCTCGATGAGGTCGTTCATTTCCTGCTTGAAGATCCCGGCGACCGCGTTGATGGCCTGGCTGGCGGCGTCCCCGCCGGAGTGCGTGTAGCTGATGATCGAGTCGAACTCGTCGAACAGCATCAGCGTCGGCACCCGGTAACGGCGGGCAGCGCGGAAGATCTCCTTGATGTTGCGCTCCGAGCCGCCGAGCCACTTGTCCAGGATCTCCGGCGTGCGGATCTCGCGGAAGTCCGCGCCGATCTCGTTCGCCAGCGCGCGGGACAGCATGGTCTTACCGGTACCGGGCGGCCCGTACATGAGGATGCCCTGCGGCCGGCGCGCGCCCCACCGCGCCATCGCCTCCGGGTGCCGGAACGACAGCGCGATCTGCCGCATCTCCGCCACCAGGTCGGCCAGCCCGCCGACCTGGTCGAGCGTCACGGTCTGGGTCGTGGTGGGCACCTTCGTAACGCTGTCACGGGAGATCACGTACCGCCGGCCGCGCAGGCTGTCCGGGCCGGCGACCTCGACCACGGCCTGCAGCATCAGGCCGGCGAACGCCTGCAGGTGCGCGGGCTGCACGTCGTCGCGCGGCACCTCGGCGCGGAGCCGCACCTTGGTGCCGGACTCGTCGTAGGTCACGGTCGCCTGCAGCCCGACCACCGCGTCGGCGAGCGTGGCGGGCTGGCGGTGCGCCGCCGGCTGGGCCCGATCGAGACCGAGCCTCTTGTACGCGGCCGCGGCCGCCGCCCCCACGCCGTCTACGATCCGGGTGGCCACCGGGTCGCCGGCCGCGATGCGCTTTGCGAGCAGCACCCCCACCGGGTCGCTGCCGAGCACGAGTGCCCGGATCCGCTCCTTGGTCAGCGGCTCGTCGGCGGTGCTGATCTCGGCGGTGAACACGTGCTTGGGCCTGCCGCCGATGTCGGCGCTGGACACGGCCAGGTCGACCCGCTGCACGGGCGCCGGCCACATGGCCCGGCGCAGCAACTCGACGGGGTTCACCCGGGCCGCGGCCAGGATCGTCGCGGCGTCGACCAGCTCGACCGTGGCGCCCGCGTACTCGAACGTCTCGCTGCGCGGCCGCGCGCCGAAGCTGGACTCGGTCATGACGTGCTCCTCCGGGTCTGACGGGTGTCCCCCGCCCAAGAGTGACACGACGCTACGACAACCGCCGACCACCAACGGTCGAGGAGCTCAGGGCAGGGCGTCCTCGACCGCCTTGATCAGTGCCGCGTCGCCGGCCAGGTCGGGCGCCAGCAACGCGACGACATCGGGCACCGATCCCACCCGTTCCTGGTACGGCGCGGCGCCCGCGTCGTTGACCGGCGCGCCCACGCCCCGCAGATGCGCGATCCAGGCCGCGATGATCCGGACCGCCCCCGCGGGCACCCGGCCGGCGGCCCGCTCACCGCGCAGCACCGGCAGCACGCGGATCGGGATCTTCTGCGTGCCGTCCGCCGCGATCTGGGCGAGTGTGTGCCGGATCCGCGGGTTCGCGAACCGCTCCAGCAATGCCGCCCGGTAGGCGGTGAGCTCCGCCGCGGGCAGTGGCACGTACGCCGACGCTTCGTCCCACCACTGGTCCAGCCAGCCGCGGCACACCGGGTCGGCGACGGCGTCCGCGATGGTGCGGTGACCGCGCGCGCTGCCGGCGTACGCGAGAAGGGAATGCCCGCCGTTGAGCAACAGTAGCTTGCGCGTCTCGTGCGGATGGATGTCCGCGACGAACCGCGCTCCGACCGCGTCCCACGCCGGCCGCCCCGCCGGGAAGTCGCCGCTGAGGATCCATTCGGTGAACGGCTCGGTGACCACCGGGGCGGCATCCTCGCGGCCGGTCTCCTCCGCCACCGCACGCACGTCGTCGGCGGTGGGGCGGGGCGTGATGCGGTCCACCATCGTCGTCACGAACGAGACGTGATCACGGATCCAGTTCACCAGCGCCGGCTCGGCCGCCGCCGCCATGTCGAAGACGGCGGCGGCGGTGGCCGTACCGTTGCCGGGGAGGTTGTCGCAGGAGACCATCGCGAGCGGGCCGGCGCCGGCCGCGCGCCGCGCGGACAGGCCCGAGACCAGCCGGCCGGGGACGGTGGTGGTCGGCGCGCCGCGCCGGACCGCCGCGATGTCGGCCCGCACCTCGGGATTGTCGAGGTCCAGGCCGCCGTCGCGGCCGCGCAGGTAAGCCGCCTCCGTGACGGTCAGCGTGACGACCGCGATCTCCGGGCGGGCCAGCTGCCGCCGCCAGGCGGCCAGGTCCGTGCCGGCGAACGCTTCGGATACCGCATCCTGTACGGACATCTCGTCGCGCCGCGGCCCGCGGACCACGAGCGTGTACAGCCCGTCCTGAGCGTTCAGTTCGTCGGCGAGCGTGCGGGAACGGCCGGTGAACGCGGCGATGCCCCAGGTCGCGGCGTCGGGCGCGGCGGACGTGTAGTAGGCCTGGTGGGCGCGGAAGAAGTTGCCCAGTCCGAGGTGGACGATGCGTACCGGTGGTCGGTGGTCACGGGTCAGTCGCACGGCTCGTCCTCGCCCAGCCCTGACCCCAGCCTCAGCATGGTCCCATCGTGGGACGGCGGTCGTTCCTCGGCAACCGGTTGCCGCTTCTTGCCTCTGTGGTGTCCATGCTGCGAATAGGGTTCGCGCATGACGTTCTCGATCGTGGCGCGTTCGGCCGACGGCCGCGCGCTGGGTGTGGCGGTGGCCAGCAGGTTCCTGGGCGCGGGCGCGGCCGTTCCGGCGGCGCTCGCCGACGTGGGCGCGGTGGCGACCCAGTCCTACGCCAACCTGGCGTACCGGCCGCAGGCCCTCGCGCTACTCGGCACCGGCGTGGCCGCCACCGAGACGGTCGCCGCGCTGATCGCCGCGGACACCGGGCCAATCGACCACCGCCAGGTCGGCGTGGTCGGTACGACCGGCGACGGCGCCACCTTCACCGGCACGGCCTGCCACGACTGGGCCGGCGGGGTGGCTGGCGACGGGTATGCGATCCAGGGCAACATGCTCGCCGGGCCGGCCGTCGTCGCCGACATGGAGACGGCGTGGATCGCGGCGAAGGATCAGTCCCGGCTCGCGTACCGCCTGCTGGCCGCGCTGCG
>JBKOWB010000150.1:0-11705 GCA_046724195.1 Actinomycetota bacterium | reverse complement strand
AGCACCATGGTGGGCGCCGAGCCGCGCTTGCCGGCCAGCGCGATCACTCCGCAGAACGCGAACGAGATCACGATGCCGACGATCCCGGCGATCACGGCCTGCCAGAACGACACGCCGAAGCCCAGGGTGAACGCGCCGTAGCTCACGCCCAGGACGGAGATGTTCGCGGCGAACCAGGGCCAGAACAGCGACCGTGCCCGACCGGTACGCTCGCTCTCCTCGACGATCTCGATGCCCTTGAGCTCGATCCGGGCGTTCGCGACCGGCCCTTGCCTGACGTCAGTTCCAGCCATCGTCCACTCCGCCCCTCGCTCGCCGTCGGGTCCGGCCCGTGCGCCTATCCTGCCCTGTCGATCTCCTGGATTACAGGCCTTCGGCGAGTGCCCGAGCGGCGGAGACGAGCCTGTCCTCCGAGCGCCGGGCGTGGGCGCGTCGCTCATCTCGCCACCGGGTGGCGCCGGCCTGCCGCCGGCCGAGAGCGCGGCAATGCTCGCGGACCCGCTCCGGCGCACTACCGCCCAGGACGGTACGCCCGGCGACGATCCGCTCCGGATCGAACGTGACCGTCACGGTCTGTGGGTCGACATCGATGGGCGTGCCGAGGACCTCGACGGCCGCGCGAGCCAGATCGGTCTCCGCGAACGAGGTGTGACCGGCCTCGATCGCACGGGCCACAGCCCGCCCGACGACGCGGTAGGCGGATCGGTAGTCCAATGCGGACCGCAGGACGAGTTCCTCGGCGAGGTCGGCCGCGCCGGTGAAGCTCGCACCCGCCGCGGCGGCCAGCGCACCGCGGTCCACCGCGAGGGTCCGCGCCACCTCGGCGCCGAGCGCGACCACCCGCCGGGCGATATCGAGCGCACCGGTCACCTCGCCGTACGCGTGCAACCAGTTGTCGGTCCGGGCCGACGGGGTGCGCTGGGTCACCAGCAGCCCGGTCGCCCGGCCTACGAGCGTGCCCGCTCCGGCGCGGATCACCGCGAGTGCGTACGGGTTGCGTTTCTGCGGCATGAGCACCGACGCCCGGCACAACGAGGGGTGCAGCGTGACATAGCCGAAGTTCGGGCTGGCGAATATCTCGAGGTCCTCGGCCAGCCGGTCGACCGTGGTGGCGGCCTGCGCTGCGGCGACCACCGCGTCGGCCAGGCCGTCGACCGCCCACATCGCGTCGCGGGTGTGCCTGCCAGGGGTTGCGAAGCCGAGCAGGTCGGACAGGCGGGCCCGGTCCAGCGGTACCCGGCTGCCGCCCACGCCGCCCACGCCGGCGGGCGACCGGTCGGCCCACCGGTAGGCCTGCTCCAGCCGGTCGAGGTGCCGGGCAGCCTCCTCGCCGAAGCCGCCCAGGTAGTGGCCGAACGTGGACGGCTGCGCCGGCTGCAGGTACGTGGTATCGGCCCATACCGCGTCGGCATGCGCGTCGGCCTGCTCGGTGATGGCGGCGAGGAACCGCGAGACCGCCTCGTGCAGGTCGAGCAGGCGCTGGCGAAGGGCGAGCCGGAAGGCGATGCGCCCGGCCTCACGCCGGGTGCGGCCGGTATGCAGCCAGCCGGCCACGTTGCCGAGCCGGCGTTCCAGTTCCCGCTCGCGGCTGTTGTAGGCGTCCCCGTACGTAGGGTCGTAGGGGAAGTCCCCGGCTGCGCAGTCGAGCACGTCCAGCACGGCGGGCAGCAGCGCGGTCGTCTGCTGCGCCGGGATCACCCCCGCCTCGTGCAGCGCGAGCACGTGGGCGAGGTCGGCCAGGGCGAGGCCGCGATGTAGCAGTGGCGCGTCGGCCAGTTCGAGAGCGTACCCGGCCTCGACGAGCTCCGGGGCGGGACCGCTGCTGATCCGCGCCTCGGCGCCCAGGTATCCCGGCGGGACGGCGCGGTTCATGTCGGCCCCTTCGGTGCGGTGAACAGTGTCGGCGCGCCGCCGGTCACCAGGAATACCACCGGACCGGTGATCCAGCCGGCGCGGGCCGCACCGATGAGGGCCGCCATCGCCTTGGCGGCGAAGACGGGGTCGAGGAACACCCCTTCGGTACGGGCCACCAGCCGGGCCGCGTACTCGCCTTCCCGCGAGCGCTCCCCGTACCCGGGGCCTAGGTACCCGTCGAGCACCGTCACGGCGGGCGCGTCGACGTGCGGCAGCTCCAGCAGATCGGTGGCGCCGCCCGCGAGCGAGATCACCCGGGCCAGGCACTCGCCGACCGAGCGGCTCACGGTCACCCCGACGACCTCGTACGAGGCCCGCAGCCATGCCGCGCCCGCGACCAGCCCTGCCTGGGTGGCGCACGAGCCGGTGGCCAGCCACAGCACCAACGGCGCGAGGCTGGCAGCCATGAGCTGGTCGGCCAGCTCCAGGCTGGCCCGCACGTAGCCGGCGGCCCCGCGCGGCGTGGCACCGCCCCGCGGTACGCAATAGGGCCGGCGACCCGCCGCGCGAAGGTCGTCGCGCAGCTTCTCGATCCCGGCGTCGACGGACGCTCGGTCCAGCTCACCGGTGAACCGGATGTCCGCGCCGGTCAGCTCGTCGAGCAGCAGGTTTCCGGCAGGCGGCACGGGCGGGCCGTAAAAGACCAGGTACGGGTCCAGCTCGCAGCGCCGGGCCGCGAGGGCGGCGAGCATGGCCCAATTCGACTGCGTCCCCGCGCCGGTCACAAGGCAGTCGCAGCCTTGCTCGAGCGCGTCGCCGAGCAGGTACTCCAGCGCGCGTGTCTTGTTGCCGCCCAGGCCCAGTCCGGTGAGGTCGTCGCGCTTGAACCAGACCTCGGCGCCGATCGCCGCGGACAGCCGGGGCGCCGGATGCAGTGGGGTAGGCGCGGCGACCAACGGAACCCGCGGCAGCGTCAGGAGGCCCCTCACGGGACGGTTCCCCGGCGGGCGGCGCCGACGACGCGGTCGACGAATGCGGGGGCGGCGCCGAGCGCGGCGCGGGGGTCGAGGCAGCGGGCGATCTGCCCGGGGGTGAGGCGCCCGGCGATGCGCGGATCGGCGAGCAGGGCGGCCTCGAAGCTCACGCCGCGGTTCCGGCCGGCCAGCGCCGCCTCGTACACCACGGTCTGGGCGGCGTGCTTGCCGATGTGGTCGGCCAGCGCTCGCATCACCGGCTCGGACAGGACGTAGCCGTCCTGCGCCGCCAAGTTGGAGCGCATCCGGTCGGCGTCGACCTCGAGCCCGTCGAGGAGGCGGCACGCGAAAGCCAGGGAGGCACCGGTGAGCAGGCAAGCCTCGGGGAACACGACCCACTCGGCCTTCCACGCCCGGCCGTCGCGTTCGTGCTCACCGACCATGCCCTCGACGGCCACGGTCGCGTCGGCGCGCACCACCCGGGCCAGCGTGACCAGGTGCTCGGACAGCTCGGGATTGCGCTTGTGCGGCATGGTGATGCTGCCGACCTGCCCCGGGGTGAACGGCTCGCGCAGCTCGCCGATCTCGGGACGCTGGAGCTCGTACACCTCCTGACCGATCTTGGCGAGCGTGGCGGTCACCATCGCCAGCAGGCCGAGAAACTCCGCCACCCGGTCCCGGGCGGTGATCCACGGCAGGTCGGGCGCGGCCAGCCCGAGCCGGCCCGCGAACGCGTCCAGCAGCGGCAGCGCCCGGTCGCCCCAGAACTCCATCGTGCCCAGCGCCCCGCCGAGCTGGACCACCTCCCAGCGCCGGCGCCCCTCGGCCAGCCGCACTCGATGGCGGCGCAGCTCGGAGGCCCATACCGCCGCCTTGAAGCCGAACGTGATCGGCAGGCCGGGCTGACCGTGGGTACGCCCGCACATGACCGTCTCGCGGTGCCGCTCGGCCAGGGCCACCGCCGCCGCCTCAGCGTGGCCGAGATCGCGCTCGAGGATCTCCGCGACATCACGCATGACGAGGGCCGTCCACGTGTCCGACAGGTCCTGGACCGTCGCCCCGTAGTAGACCCACTCGCGGGCCCGCTCGGGCAGGACGGCGTGCAGGCACCGGATGAGCCCCAGCGTGGAATGTCCGGTTGCGCGGGTCTGCGCGCCGACCTGGTCGAGGTCGAGCAGTTTCACGTCGGCGTGCTGCCGGATGAGGCGCGCCGCCTCCCCGGGCACGAGCCCGACCTCGGCCTGCGCCTCGGCCAGCGCGGCGAGAATGTCCAGCCACGACTGTACGCGGCCCTCGTCGTCCAGGAGCCGGCGCAGTTCCGGCGTCCCCCACAGGTGTCCATAGAGGACGGAGTCGACAAGGTGGGCACCCATACGCGGCCGCCCTAGCCCACCGGGGTGCGGTCGCGCCGGTCGACGCCGGTCAGGACGCGCAGTGCCTGGCGGATCTCGTCCAGATTGGACCCCCACGGTACGACGGCCGCGCCGTCCTGCACCTCGATCCCGCGTTCCAGCAGGCAGCATTTGGACAGCGCCGGTTCGCCGTCCAGCGTTTCGGCGCGCCGGCGCGGGCAGATATCGACCCGAGGTGGCTCGTCGCCGTAGAAGTGGCGGTGGAACTGCAGCGACCGCTCGCAGCCCACCATCACCCAGTCCCGGCGCTGCGCCGGACGGGTGTCCAGGAAGGCGATCTCGGCGTCGAGGTCGACACCGCAACCGCGACACGGCAGCAGGTAGCGGGGCGCCGGGTTCTCCGCCGCGAGCGCGCGGACGTCCACCGCGTCGAGCACCAGGTCGATCGGTGGCAGGTCCTCGTCGAACGCGATGGCCTGCTCGGCCATGGCGAACAGCTTCGGCGGCTCGGGCGGTACCACCTCGGTGACCCGGATGCGCACCGGCGTCGGCTCCCAGATGAAGTTGACGTGCTCGTAGCGGCCTCGCACGACGTACGCCCGGGCACCGGCGCGGCGATTTGTGAGTGCCGCCCGGGCCAGCGCCGTGGCGTTGCCAACGTCGGTGTCGGGCGAGCCGATCGCGACGACCTCGTCCGGCCCGGCCAGCATCCGGGCCTCGATCACCGGCGAAAACAGTGGTTCGAGGGACTCCTTGCGTACCGCCACGAGGGCGGCGCGGCCGGCGCGGCGCAGCACGAGGTATTCGGTGCGGCGGTACACCTCCCGTCCGAGCAGGAACGGAACCAACCCCAGCTCGGTCAGCGGCACCTCGACATCCTGGACGGACAAGCCCCGATACGGCCGGGAGATCGTGTTCGGCGCCGGATCGGCGAGCACGTCATCGTCCCGTACGCCGGGCGGTGTCGGCCCGCAAACCCAGCCGCAGCGTTTCCAGCGGCAACACCTCGTCGGACGGCACGTTGCCGAGATTCACTCCGGCGCCGAACCGATGGATGAACCAGGCCTGCTGCGCCTTGCGGGGTGCCTCGAAGATGACCCGGTCCACGGGGAGCCGCGCCGCGATCGCCTCGACGAGTTCGACGCGGACGCTGCCGTCGTGGTGGTAGAGCCCGACCGTGCCGCTCTCGCGGCCCTCGGCGATCACCCAGCGCGCCCCGGCGGCCAGATCGGCCTCCATCTCGGGTAACCAGCGCCCGCTCACCACCGGCGCGCGGCTGTCCTTCGCGCCGGTCTCGGCGAGCACGGTGAAGTCGGCGGAAAGGGTACGTACCAGGCCGGTCTTCTGGTCAGGCGTCATGGCCTGCAGCCCGTCGGAGACCTCTACCGCAGTGATGCCGAGGTCGACGGCCCAGCGCCGCAGGTCGTCCACCCGGTCCTGGGCGACGCACACCTCGAGCAGGGTGCCCCCGAGGCACACCAGGACGTCCGCCGCGTTGCACAGCGCAACCCTTTCCTTGACCATCGGGTCGACGTACGCGATGCCCCACCCGATCTTCATCACGTCGATCAGGTCACCGGCCTGGGCCAGCAGCGCCTCCAGCGTGGCGGTGGTCATGCCCTTGTCGAGCACGTGCGTCAGCCCGCGATCTCGGGGCTTTCGCTCACGCTCCGGTAGCTGGAGAAATCCCGAAGAATCCCACACGGTTCGCCTCCATCGTCGGGCCGGCTGGGCATGCCCTCGCGGCCCTCGCTTCGCTCGGTGCACTCGGTCATGCCGGGCCGGCTGGGCATGCCCGAACGTAAGCCCGGCACCGCCGCGGCGTCTGTGTCCGGCCGGGATGAATGCCGGGCGGTCCTTCGCCCTGCCGGGCCATGGAGCCCTCCGCGCCCGAGTACCTAGCGTTCAGCGCATGAGTCAGCGACTGGTCGTGATCGGCGGCGGGGCATCCGGGATGTCGGCCGCGTCCGCGGCACGACGGGTCGATCCCGCGCTGGAGATCGTGGTGCTGGAGGCGGGCGGGTACGCCGCGTACGGCATGTGCGGCCTTCCGTACTACCTCAGCGGTGTCGTGGCCCGCGCCGACGACCTGCTCGCCTACCCACCCGCGTTCTTCCGCGAGCAGCGCCGCATCGATCTGCGGCTGAACGCCCGGGCGACCCGGATCGATCCCGAGCGGCGCATCGTCTACTACGCCGAAGCCGGCCGGGACTGCCGGATGGGGTACCACCGGCTGATCGTGGCGGCCGGCGGGACACCCGCCCGTCCGCCCGTGCCGGGCCTGGACGACCCGCGGGTGTTCGCCGTACGTACCCTCGAAGACGCCATCGGCCTGCGCAGTCTCATCGATGCCGGGCACATCGGTCGCGCCCTCGTCGTGGGCGCCGGCTACATCGGCCTCGAGATGGCCGAGGCCCTGGCCGCGCGCGGCGTGACCGTGACCGTCGCCGAATTCCTGCCCAGGGTGATGCCCAACCTCGATCCGCCGATCGCCGCCCTGGTTGAGGAAGAGGTCCGCCGCAACGGCGTCGACCTGCGCCTCGGTGCCCGCCTGCAACGGGTACGCCGCACGGAGAGCGGCCTGGAAGCGTGGGTGGACGGTGTGGCCGTGGCCGTCGACGCGGTGGTGGTCGCGGCCGGGGTCCGGGCCGCCTCAACCGTGGCCGCGGACGCGGGTGCCGCAACCGGTCCCGGCGGAGCGCTGTTGGTCGATGACCGGATGCGCACGTCGATCCCGGACGTGTACGCCGCCGGTGACTGCATCGCCCCGTACCATCGCATCCTCTCCGGGCCCGCGTTCGTGCCGCTCGGGCCGGCCGCCAACAAGACCGGACGGGTGGCCGGGACCGTCGCCGCGGGCGGCGACGCCCACTTCGCCGGCGTCATGGGCACGGCGGTGGTGAAGGTCTTCGAGCTGGCCGTCGCCCGGACCGGGCTGACGCTCGCCGAGGCTGAGGCCGCCGGGATCCCGGCCGTCGCCACCGACGTGCTCGGCAAGTCGCGAGCCAAGTACTACCCCGGCGCCGAACCGGTGACCGTGCGCCTCGTGCACGAGCGCGACGGCCGGCTGCTCGGCGCCCAACTGGTCGGCCCGGGCGACGGTGTCGCCAAGCGGGTCGACGTGGTGGCCGTCGCGCTGCAGGCCGGCTTCGACGTCTGGGACCTCACCGGCCTCGACCTGTCGTACGCGCCGCCGTACGCGCCGGTCTACGAACCGATCCTGCTCGCCGCCCAGGCGGCCGCCGCGGCGATGCCGAGCCGCGCCGCGGTAGGGGCGTAGACATGTCGAGCGAGCGGGTCGCGATCGTCACCGGCGGGGCGTCCGGCATCGGGCGGGCCACCACCACGCGCCTGGCGCTCGACGGCGTCCGGGTGGCCGTGCTCGACATCGCCGCGGGTAGTGGCGACGCCGACCTCGTCCTGACCGCCGATGTGACCGATCCCGCCGGCGTGGCGGCCGCGGTCAAGGAGGTCCTCGCCGCGTTCGGGCGGATCGACGTGCTGGTGAACAACGCCGGCATCAGCGGGTCGGCCGAGGCGACCGTCTGCCACGAGACGCCTGTCGAGGAGTGGGATCGGGTGATGGCGGTCAACGTGCGCGGCCCGTTCCTGTGCACCCGCGCGGTGCTGCCGGTGATGCTGCGCCAGGGCTCCGGTCACGTGATCACCATCGCCTCGGTCGCGGGTCTCGTCGCCTTTCCGGGCCGCTGTGCGTACACGGCGTCCAAGGGCGCGGCAGTGCAGTTCACCAAATCGCTGGCGGTGGACTACGCCGCCGCGGGCATCCGCGCCAACGCCGTCTGCCCCGGCATGGTGGAAACGCCCATGACGCGGTGGCGTCTCGACGTCCCCGAACTGCGGGCGGAGGCCGAAGCGAACATCCCGCTCGGCCGGGTCGCCCGGCCCGAGGAGATCGCGGACGCGGTCGCCCTGCTCGCATCCGACCGGCTGGCCTACATGACCGGCCACACCCTGGTGGTCGACGGCGGCTGGACCGCCCGATAGCCGGACCCGCCCGCTGGATAGAGAGGAATGCCGACCAATGACCGAAAGGTTCGACGGGCGCGTCGCGCTCGTCACGGGTGCCGGGTCCGGCATAGGCCGGGCCGCGGCGGAGCTGTTTGCCGCCGCCGGGGCCGCCGTTGCCGTGGTCGACCTGCGCCGCGACGCCGCCGAAGAGACGACCGCGAAGATCGTCGCCGAGGGCGGCCGCGCGGTCGCCATCACCGCGAACGTCGCCGTGGCCGCGCAGGCCGAAGCGGCGGTGACGGAAGCGGTACGGACGCTGGGGCGGCTGGACGTGCTGTACAACAACGCCGGTATCAACAGCAGCGGCTCGGTCGCGGACGCCACCGAGGAGGACTGGGACCGCTGCTTCGCGGTGAACGTCAAGGGCACCTTCCTGTTCTCCCGCGCGGCGGTGCCGCATCTCGCCCGTACGGGCGGCGGCGCGATCGTCAACCAGGGCTCGGTGGCGGCGCTGGTCGGCGTCGCCAACTTCGCCGCGTACTGCGCGGCCAAGGGCGCCATCGTCGCGCTCAGCCGCTCGATGGCCATCGACCTGGCCCCGCAGCACATCCGGGTCAACGCCATCTGCCCCGGCACCGTCTTCACCCCGCTCATGGAGCCGATGCTGCGGGCGCGCGGCGACGGCGACCTAGAGGCTGGACTCGCCAAGACCGTGGTCAAATACCCGATCGGCCGGCTCGGCACGCCCGAGGAGATCGCCCGGGTCGCGGTGTTCCTGGCCAGCGACGAGGCGTCGTTCCTGACCGGGTCGGTGGTCACCGCCGACGGCGGCATGACCGCGCAATGACCGGGAGCCACGATGCCTTTTCACCTGGACACCGACAAGCTCGTCGACCTCGACCGGGCCGCGGCGACCGTCGACGACGGCGCGCTCGTCGCGTTGGGCGGCGGGCTGTCCGCCCGGCTGCCCATGGCCCTGGTCCGCGAGCTGATCCGGCAGCACCGCCGCGACCTTCACGTCGTCGGCTCGGCGCACGGCATCGACGTCGATCTGCTCATCGCGGCGGGCGCCGTCGCCGTCTGCGAGGAGAGCTACGTCGGTTTCGAACAGGACTTCGGCCTGGCGCCCGCCTACCGGCGGGCCGCCGAGACCGGCGCAGTCGAGGTCCGCGAGAGCTGCTGCGCCACCGTCCTGGCCCAGTTGCGGGCCGCCGAGTTCGGCCTGCCCTTCATGCCGGTACGCGGCGTGAAGGGCTCCGACGTCCGCCGCCTGCACCCCGAGTACCGGGAGATGACCTGCCCGTTCACGGGGGAGACCCTGGTGGTGGTACCGCCGCTGCGACCGGACGTGGCCCTGATCCACGCCCCGCTCGGCGATCGGCGCGGCAACCTGCACCTCGACCAGCCGTACGTGCTCGACGAGCGGTTCGCCGCGGCGTCGCGCACCGTGGTCGCTACCGTCGAGACCGTCGGGTCCACCGAGCAGGTCGCGACGGCCGGCATCACGATCCCGGCCCACCTCGTGAGTGCGGTCGCCGAGGTGCCGTACGGTGCCCATCCCACCTCGTGCTATCCGCGCTACGCCTACGACCGGGCGCACCTCGCCGAGTACGTGTCGGCCGCCACCGCCGGCGGCGCCGACCTGGGCGGCTACCTGGACCGGTACGTCGCCGGGGCGCCGACCGAGGACGCCTACCGCAAGGTGGTCGGGCATGACCGCCTCGCCGCCCTCGGCCGGTGGTCCACATCGGCCGCCGCGTGGAAGGAGCTGTTCGCGTGACCTCCTTCTCGATCGACGAATGGTTCGTGGTGGCCCTGGCCCGCACGATCCGCGACCGCGAGGTCGTCTTCCACGGCTTCGGCAGCCCCTGCGCCCAGGTCGCCATGCACGTGGCCCGGCACACCCATGCCCGCGACATGCTTCTCGTCGAGGGAGCCACGTACGCGCTCAACCCCGATCCGCCGTTCGTCCCGCCGACCGGCAACGATCTGGCACTGCAGCGGGGCGCGGCGTACCGGATGCGCTTCGAGGAATTCTTCGACGCGGCCGTGCGCGGCGACGTCGACCGGATGTTCCTGTCCGGCGGCCAGATCGACCGGTACGGCAACACCAACGTCACGGCCATCGGCCCGCCGGACCGGCCCAAGGTCAAGCTGGGCGGTGGTGGCGGCGGCTGCAACCTGGCGGCCACCATCGGCCACCTCACCCTGTGGACCACCCGGCACCGATCCGGCCGCACGCTCGTCGAGCGCTGCGACTTCGTCACCGACATGGGCCACAGCACCCCCGACGGCACGCGCGCCGAGCTCGGCTACGCCGGGGGCGGCCCAGAGTGGCTGGTCACCGAGCTCGGCGTCTTCGACTACGCCGGCGGGCAGGCCCGCCTGCGGCAGGTGTTCCCGGATGTCAGCCTCGACGACGTCCGGTCCGCCACCGGTTTCGAGCTGGCGGTGGCCGCCGACCTGCGGCCGGTGCCGCTGCCCAGCACCGCCGAGATCGCCGCGCTGCGCGCCGTCGACCCGCTCGGCGTACGCCGGTCGGAGTTCTCCGCCCGGGAGCTGCGCCGCACCTTCACCCCCGGCGAACGCACCGGGTGCGCGTGCTGACCGGCGGCCTTGCGGCAGTGTTCGAACCCCGGCGGGTGGCGCTGGTCGGCGCGTCGGACCAGCCCGGCAGGGTCGGCGAGCTGTTGTGGCGCAACCTATCGAGTTTTGCCGGCGAGGTCGTCCCGGTCACCCGCTCGGCCGGAACCGTCGCAGGGTGCAAGGCGTACCCGACGCTGTCGGCCGTGGTAGGCCCGATCGACCTCGCGGTCGTGGTCGTGCCGGCGGCCGAGGTGCCCGGGGTGATCCGGGAGGCTGCCGGCAAGGGCGTACCGGCCGCCGTCGTGATCAGCGGCGGCTTCGCCGAGGCCGGGCCGGACGGCGCCCGCCGGCAGGCCGAGCTGATGGCCGCGGCGCGGCCCGGCGGGGTCCGGATCGTCGGGCCTAACTGCTTCGGCGTGCAGAACTGCGACCTGCCGCTGAACGCCTCGCTGGCGGCCGGGACGCCGCAGGGCGGCGGCGGCATCAGTCTCGTCACCCAGTCCGGGGCGTACGGGATGGCCGTCCATTCGCTCGGACTGGACGAGCACGTCCGGTTCGCCATGGTATGCGCGACCGGGAACACGGCCGACGTCGGCCACGCCGAGCTACTGGACTACCTGGGCGCCGACCCGGCCGCCCGTACGCTCTGTTTCTTCGTCGAGTCGCTGCCCGACGGCCGGGCCTTCGTCGACGCCGCCTGCCGGGTCACGCCCGAAAAGCCGATCATCGTGACCAAGACCGGACGTTCGGCGGCCGGCGCACGCGCCGTTCAGTCGCACACCGCGGGCCTCGCCGGTAATGAGCGCGTCTGGCGGGCGGCTTTCACGCAGGCCGGGGTCATCGTGGCGCGCTCCGGGCTGGAGATGATGGACGTGGCCCGCGCTCTCGACGCGCAACCGCCGCCGCGCGGGCCCCGGGTAGCGATCATCACCAACTCCGGCGGCACCGGCGTGGAGCTGGCCGACCTGCT
>JBKOWB010000119.1:0-11871 GCA_046724195.1 Actinomycetota bacterium | reverse complement strand
GCGCTCGCCTGCCGGCCGGGCCGGGCGCTCGCCTGCCGGTCGGGCCGGGCGCTCGCCGGGTGTGCGGCGCGCCGGGGTCTCGGCGGGCGGGACCTTGCCCTTCATCGGGCCCCACTCGTTCGGATCGGGGACGCCGGGCGGCCGCATCGGCGCCCGTCTTGCCGCGCCGGTCTCGGACTCGCCGGGCTCCTTGGCGCCCGGCCACGCCTTGGCGACCCGCGACGCCAGCACGAACTCCTTGCGCAACGGATGCCCCTCGAAGGCGGGCGGCAACAGCAGCGGCCGCAGGTCCGGGTGCCGGGCGAACGTGATCCCGAACATCTCGAACGTTTCCCGCTCGTGCCACGCCGCGCCGGGGAACAGGTCGACCACGGACTCCACGACCGGGTCCTCCCGCGGCACCCGCGCGCGGATCAGGAGCCCGTGCTTGCGGCGCGACGACCAGACGTGCGCCACGACCGTGAAGCCCGCGTCGAGCTCGTCGACCGCCGAGAGCCAGTCGAAGAAGTCGCAACCCAGCGCGCCCTGATCTTGCGCTATGCGGACCGCGGCCCGCCAGCGCGCCACCGGGACGTCGACGACCGCCCGCTCGTGGCCGGGTCCGCCGCCGGACACCCCGGCGACGACCTCGCCGGCCGGCGCATCGGGATCGTCCGCGAGCAGCGCCACCATGCGTTCGCCGACCTCTTCGGGCGTCATGCCGCCCATCCTATGGTCCGGGCACGTCGCTTACCGCAGGCCGGGGAGGCGCCCGTTGCGGAACAGGTCGACGAAGTCCTGGTGGTCCTCCCGGGCCTGGTCGCCGTACCGGTGAGCGAAGTCGACCAGGTACGCGACGAACCCGGCCTCGTCCTTGTCCACCGCGGCGACGATGGCCTCCTCGGTGGAGAAGTCGACCAGGTCGTGGCTGGACTCGTCGTCGGCAACCGAGTGCATCCGGGCCACCGCGCGGCCCAGGTCGGCCACGACGCCGCTCAGTTCCTCGGGCTCGTTGACGTCGGACCAGTCCAGGTCCGCCGCGTACGGGGAGACCTCGGCGACCAGTTGCCCGACCCCGTTCAGCTCGGTGTAGCCGAGCCACGGGTCGGCATGCGCCTGCAGGGCCCGCTGCGACTCGGCCGTACGGTGGCCCTGGTGCTGGAAGTACCCGCGCACCCGTTCGTCGTCGATCCAACGGGCCACGGCCGGCACTTGCGCCTGCTTCATGTAGATGATCACGTCGTTCTCCAGGGCCTGGGTATGGCCCTCCAGCAGCAGGTTGTACGACGGCAGCCCGGCCGAGCCGATGCCGACGCCCTTACGCAGCACGATGTCCTTGATGTTGGTCGCGACCGGGCGCTTGGCAGGCAGCGTGGTCAGGTAGCGGTCGAACGCCTCCCGCACGGGCGCACCCACAGTGTCGTCGATCTCGTACACGCCGTCGCCGAGCGAGAACCGGCGCTCGAAGTCGTCGATCGTGGTCTGTGTGGCCAGCAGGTCGACGCGGGTGTTGAGGCGGGCCTGCTGCAGCACCCGGCGCAGTACGCCGTCCGCGTTGTCCAACGTGATCGAGCCGATGGCGTCGTCGCCGCCGGCCGCGATGGCCCGCAGCTCGGTCAGGTACGACCGGGCGAACGCGGTGACCAGGCTGGTGATGACCTCGTCGGAGAGCGCCTTCGCGTACCCGATCAGCGCGACGCTGGCCGCGAACCGCCTGAGATCCCAGGAGAACGGCCCGACGTACGCCTCGTCGAAGTCGTTGACGTTGAACACGAGCTGCCCGGACGAGTTCATGTACGTGCCGAAGTTCTCGGCGTGCAGGTCGCCATGGATCCACACTCGACTCGTGCGCTCGTCGAGGAATCGGTCGTCCCGGTAGTCCCCGGCCTGGTCGGCGTAGAACAGGGAGGCGCTACCCCGGTAGAACGCGAACGGCGACGCCGCCATCTTGCGGAACTTCCGCCGGAACGCGGCCGGATCCTGGGCCATCAGCTCGCCGAATTCACGGCTCAGTACGTCGATGATGAAGTCAGCCCGTGCCTCTGTGCTCATGTGCCAAGAGGTTAACCGGGCGGTGCCACGATCGGAGCCGTCAGTGACGCGGCGTCGCGTCGCAGCGGGTCGGGCCGGGACACGCCGCCCGGACCGGACTGCTCGGCGGCGATCTTCTCCTGCAGCCGCAGGATGCCGTGCAGCAGCGCCTCGGGCCGGGGCGGGCAGCCGGGCACGTAGACGTCGACCGGGATGATCTGGTCGACGCCCTTCGTGACCGAGTAGGAGTCCCAGTACGGCCCGCCGCAGTTGGAGCAGGAACCGAACGAGATGACGTACTTCGGCTCGGGCATCTGGTCGTAGAGCCGCCGGATCGCCGGGGCCATCTTGTCGGTCACCGTGCCGGATACGACCATGAGGTCGGCTTGGCGCGGGCCGTGCGCGAACGGGATGACGCCGAGCCGGATGAAGTCGTGCCGACCCATGCTGGAGGCGATGAACTCGATCGCGCAGCACGCCAGCCCGAAATTGAAGACCCAGAGCGAGTAACGGCGCCCCCAGTTCAGCACGAACCGGATGGGCTCCCCGAGCACTCCTGGCAGACCGGCCACGACGCCAACCTACCCCTGTCGGTGTAGGTCGCCGGAGGGACCTGCCATCGTCATGGACGTGGATGCTAACAATCGCCGGGGCGCTGCGCCTACGCTTCGCCCAATGGGAAGCCAAAGGCGTGTCGCGGCCGGGGTTGCCGCGAGCCATCCGGTGACCGCCGAGGTGGGGATCCAGATCCTGCGAGCCGGGGGTACGGCGGCGGACGCCGCGGTCGCCTCGGTGCTTACGTGCTGCGTGGCCGAGACCATCTACACGGGTCTGGGCGGCGGCGGATTCGGGACCTACTTCGACGCGGCCACGGGCGAGATCACGTGCCTGGACTTCTTCGCGTCCGTACCGGGCACCGACGGCGATCGGCAACCGGGGCCGATGATCGCGGTGGACGTGTTCTTCGGCGGGATGCCGCAGGTCTACTCGATCGGCGGGGCCAGCGTGGCCGTTCCGGGGGTGCCGGCGGGCTGCGGCGAGGTGCACCGGCGCTGGGGTCGGCTGCCGTGGGCGGAGGTGGTCGCGCCCGCCGCAGCGCTGGCCCGTACCGGCGTGGTCCTGCCGGAGGCGCAGGCCCGCACGCTGGTGGCGTGCGCGCCGGCGCTCGCCTACGGCGAGGGTGCGCTCTGCTACGCGCCGAACGGGAAGCTCATGGCGGGTGGCGACCTGCTCTTCCATCCAGGCCTGGCCACGGCGATGGACGGGCTGGCTGCCGAAGGGCCGTCGGCCTTCTACACCGGGGCGTTCGCGCATGTGATGGTCGAAGCGGTACGGGCGTCCGGGGGTGCCCTGGGGCCGCTGGACCTGGCCTCGTACCGGGTACAGGAAACGCATGTCGACCACGCTTCGCTCGCCGAGTACCGCGTGCGGGCGCGGCACGACCTCAACCGGACCGTCGACACGATCGCGGCCCTGAAGCCGTCCATTGACCGGCCGGAACGCGCCGTGTCGCTGGCCGCGGCGTTGCGCGACCGTGGACGGCAGAAGATCGGCGACACCACGAACGTCTCCGTGGTCGACGCCGAGGGCAACGCGTGTGTCATCACGACGACGCTGGGGCTGGGCGCCGCGGTCTGGCTGCCGGGCCTCGGCGTGAACATGAACTCGATGCTCGGCGAGGGCGAGCTGATCACCCAGGATCTGACGCCGGGCAAGCGGATGTCCTCGAACATGTGCCCGCTGGTCGTGATCGACCCGTTCGGAGAGCTGGCCGTGGCGGCCGGGTCGGCGGGCGCGTCGCGGATCCGTACCGCGCTGATCGACACGTTGCTCGGCGTGCTCATCGACGGGCTGGACATGCCCGGCGCGATCGGGCGGCCCCGCTTCCACGTCGTGGACGACACCGTGCACGCGGAGGCCGGCTATCCCGAGGATGAGCTTTCCGCGCTGGCCGACGCCGGTTGGATGATCAACCGGTGGCCCGACCTCAACCACTACTTCGGCGGGGTGACCGCGGTGGGCTTCGGCGGCGCGGCCGGCGACCCGCGGCGCGGCGGGGTAGGGCGGCTGCTCGAAGGCTAGGTGTATTGGCTAGGGCTTACGGCGTCCATGCGGCCCGGGACATGTCCACGCGGTCATTCTTGAGCGGGACGCCGTCCGCCAGCAGACGCTGGCGGGCCTCCTGCTCGTGGCCGGGCACCAGCCGTCCCGAGCTGGACACGACCCGGTGCCACGGGACCGAGCCGCCGTGCTTCGCCATGATCGTGCCGACCTGGCGCGCCGAGTTGCGGCCGGACCGCTCGGCGAGGGCGTCCGCGATCGCCCCGTAGGACATGACCTTGCCCTCGGGGATGCGCTCGACGAGCGCCAGCACCTCTTCCACGTAGTCGTGCGGTGTCACCGACGCCACGATATGGGATCTCGAGCGGATCATGCTGCGCCCGGCGCGCAGAATGGGCGGGTGCGCGATGCGGTGACCGGAGCGCGCCGGATCGTGGTCAAGGTGGGCTCGTCCTCGCTGACCACAGCGGCCGGCGGAATCGACGAGCAGCGCGTCGACGCCCTCGTCGACGTGCTCGGCAAGCTGGCCACCGGCGGCCGCGAAGTGGTGCTGGTCTCCAGCGGCGCCATCGCCGCCGGACTCGCCCCCCTCAACCTGCGCCGCCGGCCGCGCGACCTGGCCACCCAGCAGGCTGCGGCCAGCGTCGGGCAGGGGCTTCTGATCGGACGGTACGCGGTCGGCTTCGCCCGTCACGGCCTCACGGTCGGGCAGGTGCTGCTGACCGTCGACGACGTCACACGGCGGGCGCACTACCGCAACGCGTACCGGACCTTGCGAAAGCTGCTCGACCTCGGCGCGCTGCCGATCGTGAACGAGAACGACACGGTCGCCACGGAAGAGATCCGGTTCGGCGACAACGACCGGCTGGCCGCCCTGGTGGCCGCGCTGGTCCACGCCGACCTGCTGGTGTTGCTGTCGGACGTGGACGCGCTTTACACCGGTGATCCAACGTCGCCATCGTCTCGCCGGATCGACGAGGTTCGCGACGACTCCGACCTGTCCGAGGTGTCGGTGGGGCGGCCCGGACGCGCCGGCGTAGGCACCGGCGGCATGGTCACGAAGGTGGAGGCCGCCCGGATCGCCACCGGTTTCGGCATTCCCGTGGTGCTGACCGCGGCGTCGCTCGCCCATGCCACCCTGGACGGCGAGGAGGTCGGTACGTTCTTCCACCCGGTCGAGCACCGGCCGGCGGCCCGGCTGTTCTGGCTCGCGCACGCCACGGCGCCGCGCGGCCGCCTGCACCTGGACCCGGGCGCGGTCGCGGCGGTGGTGGCCCGGCGCAAGTCGCTGCTGCCCGCCGGGATCACGGCGGTGGACGGCTCCTTCGCCGCGGGCGACCCGGTGGACCTTGTCGACGCCGGCTCCGGTGCGGCGGTCGCTCGGGGTCTGGTGAACTATGACGCGGTGGAGCTTCCGGCTCTGCTCGGCCGGTCGACTCCGGAGCTGGCCGCGGCGCTCGGCCCCGGCTACGAACGAGAGGTCGTCCACCGCGACGACCTGGTCCTGCTGTAAGGGAGTGCCATGACCGAGTGCACCGAGCGAAGCGAGGGCCGCGAGGGCATGGCTGAGGAGGTACTGCTATGACCGTGTTGGAGCAGGCCGCGCAGGCCCGGGCCGCGTCGATCGACCTGGCCGCGGCGACCCGCGCCGAGAAGGACGCGGCGCTGTTGCTGATGGCGGAGCGGCTGGTCGAGCGGTCGGACGACATCGTCGCCGCGAACGCCGTGGACGTGCGAAACGCCCGTACCTCTGGAATGTCGGACGCCATGATCGACCGCCTGACGCTGACTGTGGCCCGGGTGGCCGCGATGGCGGCCGGCCTCCGGCAGCTCGCCGCTCTACCAGACCCGGTCGGCGACGTGGTCCGTGGGTCCACGCTCGCGAACGGCTTGGAGCTGCGGCAGATCCGGGTGCCGTTCGGCGTGGTCGGCATCATCTACGAGGGCCGGCCCAACGTGACCGCCGACGCCGCGGGCATCTGCCTCAAGTCCGGCAATTCGGTGGTGCTGCGCGGCTCGTCGTCCGCGCTGAGTTCGAACGCGGCGATCGTTTCGGTGTTACGCAAGGCAGTCGCGGACGCGGGCCTGCCGGCCGACGCGATCCAGCTGCTCGACGCGAGCACTCGCGACTCGGTGAAGGCGCTGATGCGGGCGCGGGGACTGGTCGACGTGCTGATCCCGCGCGGCGGCGCCGCTCTGATCAAGACCGTGGTCGAGGAGTCGACCGTGCCGGTGATCGAGACCGGTGTGGGCAACTGCCATGTGTACGTGGACGAGGGCGCCGACCTGGAGAAGGCGCTCGCCGTGGTGATGAACTCGAAGACGCAGCGGCTGTCGACGTGCAACACCGCGGAGTCGTTGCTGGTGCACATCGACATCGCCGACTCGTTCCTGCCGCTCGTGCTGGAGGAGCTGTCGCTGGCCGGCGTGACCGTGCACGGCGATCCACGGGTGGCGGCTTACAGCGATGACGTGGTCCCGGCGACCGAGACGGACTGGGGTACCGAGTACCTGTCGGCGGACATCTCCGCCGCGGTCGTCGACTCGCTGGACGACGCGCTCGACCACATCCGCCGGTACGGCACTGGGCACACCGAGGCGATCGTCACCGAGTCGATCACGGCCGCGCGACGCTTCGCCGCCCGGGTGGACGCCGCGGCGGTGATGATCAACGCATCGACGCGGTTCACCGACGGCGGCGAGTTCGGGTTCGGTGCGGAGATCGGCATCTCCACGCAGAAGCTGCACGCCCGCGGCCCGATGGGCCTGCCGGAGCTGACCAGCACAAAGTACGTGGTAACAGGCAACGGCCACACCCGGAGTTAGGCAGCCGCGCCGTCCGAGGCCTTGGCCGCAACCAAAGTCGAATTTCGCCCGTCGTTGTCGAGGACGCCGGAAACGACAAGGCGAAGCCGAGGTCGTTTTCGGTGTCCTCGACACCGACCTCAAAGGGGCGAAATTCACGTCCGAGCGGAGCGAGGACCATCCAACACAGCTCGGATCGCGATGAGCGTCGTGTTGACGTCGAAGATGGGGCCCTCGTCGCTGTCCCAGCCACCGTCGGTGCGCTGCGTCTCGCCGAGCCGCTTGCGGGCGCTCTCCAGCAGCCAGTCGTCGCCGAGGTTGACCCGACGCAGCGCAGCGGCCATCGACGCGACGTCGGCCGGGGTCATGTCGCGGAGCCGGTCGCCGAGGACCAGCTGCATGCGCGCCGACTCGTAGAAGAACTGCCGCTCGTGCAGGAGCCCGGCGGCATGCCAGCCGGCGGCCAGGAACGACGGCCAGGTGCCATCCGGGCGCAGCTGTTCCACCACGTAGCGGGCCGCGGCGGCCAGCACGGATTCGTATCTGGCCGGCTCCTCGTGGTGCGGGTGGGCCTCCACCTCGGCGACGGTCAGCCAGAACCCCGCCACGGACGTGAGGTAGAGCGTCGCCTCGGGATCCCCCGGCATGGCCCATGGCGGTGCCTCGGCGGCGAGCGACGCGTCCTCCTGCCAGGTGCCGTCGTCGCGCTGCTGGCGGGCGAGCCATGTCAGCGCCCGTTCGACAGCCGGGCCGTGCAGGCCGCCGAGGTCGTCAAGCTCGCTCAGGCGGAAACAGGTGGCGTCCACGGATGCCACGACACCCTCGCCGGAGGCGGGCCAACCGCCGCTGACCATCTGCCCCTCGCTGATGCGGGAGATGATCTGCGGCGGGGGCGGCGCTCCGGTCCGGAGGAACGACAGCCGCGCCCGCTCGACCGGATCGCCGTGCGCCACGACGTACCCGATCGCGGCATCGATATCCACCACGACGGTGACGCTACCGCCCGGTCCGGCCTTCCGCTGCCGTGTGCCGCAACTGTCTAATAGGTCCGATCCGTCGCGGGTCGACGCCGGGACTCACCGGCGTCGACCGCCCCGATCAGTACGACGGCAGCGACGGGTCGACGGTGTTGATCCAGGACACGATGCCGCCCTGAACGTGCACCGCGTCCTTGAAGCCGGCGCCCTTCAGCGCCGCGAGCGCCTCGGCCGACCGCACACCCGACTTGCAGTGCAGCACGATCTGCCGGTCTTGCGGGAACCGCGACAGCGCCTCGCCCGAGAGGATGTCGCCCTTCGGGATCAGCGTCGCGCCCGGGATGCTGACGATCTCGTACTCGGCCGGCTCCCGGACGTCGACCAGGAACAGGTCCTTGCCGGAGTCCTGCCAGTCCTTCAGCTCGCGAGCCGTGATGGTCGAGTCGAGTGTGGCCGCCTGAGCCTCCTGCGACACCGCGCCGCAGAAGTCCTCGTAGTCCTCGAGCAGGTCGGTGACCGTCGGGTTCTCGCCACAGAGCGCGCAGTTCGGGTCCTTGCGGACCTTGATCTTGCGATACTCCATCTCCAGGGCGTCGTAGACCATGAGCTTGCCGACGAGCGGCTCGCCGATGCCGGTGATCAGCTTGATCGCCTCGGTGACCTGGATCGAGCCGATCGACGCGCAGAGCACGCCGAGCACACCACCCTCGGCGCAGGACGGGACCATGCCGGGCGGGGGCGGCTCGGGGTAGAGGCAGCGGTAGCAGGGACCGTGCTCCTCCCAGAACACCGACGCCTGGCCGTCGAAGCGGTAGATCGATCCCCACACGTACGGCTTGCCGAGCAGGACGGCCGCGTCGTTGACCATGTAGCGGGTCGCGAAGTTGTCGGTGCCGTCGACGATCAGGTCGTACTGGCTGAAGATCTCCCTGACGTTGTCGCGGTCCAGCGAGGTGTTGTGGATGACCACGTTCACCAGCGGGTTGATCTCCCGGATGCTGTCCGCGGCGGACTCGGCCTTGGGCCGGCCGATGTCGGAGACCCCGTGGATGATCTGCCGCTGCAGGTTGGACTCGTCGACGGTGTCGAAGTCGATGATGCCGAGCGTGCCGACGCCGGCCGCGGCCAGGTAGAGCAGGGCCGGCGAGCCGAGGCCGCCGGCGCCGACGACGAGCACCTTGGCGTTCTTGAGCCGCTTCTGCCCGTCCATCCCGACGTCCGGGATGATCAGGTGGCGGGAGTAGCGGCGGATCTCGTCGACGCTCAGCTCGGCAGCCGGCTCGACGAGCGGGGGCAATGACACGGTTTACTCCCCGGGTTGGGCGGTAAGGTGCGGCCCCTATTGTTGCTCGGTTCATCGGTCGTCGCGCATGACGTGCGACACCGATCTCAATGGATGGGCGCGCCCGCTACCTCGGACCGGCGACCGGCGACTTGATGTCGTTCAGCATCCCGACGATTGCCTGCGCGACCACCCGCGGGACCTCCATCTGGGCGACATGCCCCACGCCGGGGAGGATCAGGAGCCGGCTGTCCGGTATCGCCTTGGCGACCTGGGCGGGCACCCGCGAGTCGACCAGCTTGTCGGTAAGCCCGCCGATCACGAGCGTCGGCGCCTGGATCCGGGCGGCGAGCCGCCACAGCGAGTTCATCCCCGGCAGGTACGCGCGCACGAAGCTGGACACCAGCCCGCGCAGCGTCCCCAGGTAGGCCTTCGGGTAGTGCGCCACGGTGTAGCGGAGCTTGATCTCCTCGATCGCCTCGGCCCGCCGCTGCGGGAGGACCTTCGAGGTGTCACCGAAGCACGCGGCGAGCACCTGCTCGGCCATCTCCTCCACGGTCATCCGCGCCATCCCCCAGGCGAACAACCGCTCGGCCCGCGGGAGCGCCAGCAGCGGCAACACCGGTCCCTGCGCCGTACGCCGGGGGTCCAGAAACGGCATCGCGGGCGAGATCAGGGTGAGCGTACGGATCAGGTCCGGTCGCAGGCCGGCGACGCGTACCGAGATGGATCCGCCGAGCGAGTTGCCGACCAGGTGAACGGGACCGCGATCGGCGTACTCGAGGTATTTGATCAGCGTGTCGGCGAAGGACCGGATCGAGTAACGGCGGCTCGGGTCGCTGTAGCCGAAGCCGGGCAGGTCAACGGCCTGGCCGTCGAACCGGTCGGCGAGCAGCCCGGCGACGTCGGTGAAGTTCTGCGACGAGCCGCCGAGCCCGTGCACGTAAACGGCGGGCTCGGCCGAGATCGACGTCGGCGGGGTGTCGCGGACCTGCAACATCGCGCCATCGATGGTGACCCGACGCGCGGGCCATGGCGGCGGTATGTCACCGTGCGGAAGCTCGCCGTCGCCGGCGAGGATGGCGCCCTTCATCAGGACAACAGTGCCTCAAGCCGGCGATTGATCGCCGCCAGTGTGGCGCGAACCATGGCGTGCCGATCGTCGCCGGTCACCACGGCGGATCCGGCGAGTTGCTCCACCCAGCCGCCGCAGGACAGCAGCAGCACGACGACCGCGACCTGCATCGAGCCGAACGGCACCGACGCGGCGTATTCGACGAAGCACCGCGCGGGCCCGTCCGCGTGGTCGGACGCGGAGAGCAGTTCGTCGACCGCTTGGGCGGTGGCCATCGCGCACAGGCGCAGCAGGTAGCCGTCGACGGCCGGGCCGCTGGCCACGCCCGCCGCGACGGTCCCGCCCACGGCCAGGCGTACCTCGACGGTGGCCTCCGTGGCGAACGTGTTGACCTGGACGTTCTCGATGATGACGCGAGGCCCCGGGCGCTCGCCGGGGTCGAGCGGGCGCGGTGGCCCGCAGTCGATGGCGGACGGCACGGGCTCCACGGTTCCGGCCGTCGTGGATGGACCGGCGACGTACGACGGACCGGCGGTCGACAAGGGACCCGTAGGCGGTGCGACTGGGGCGGTCCCCGCGGGCGCGGCGGTCTCGGGGGCGCGACCCGCTCTGGGGTTCTGCGGCAGCGGACCGAACTGCGCCCCGCTCGGGCCGCCGCTGATCGGCGAACGCCCGGTGGGACCCGCCTGCGTCGGCACGAACGGCGTGACGGGCGGCGTCTCCGCACCGGTAGCGGGCGTCCGAACGGCCGCGGATCCGGAAGCGGGCGGCGTCGCGTGGCCCTGCATGGCCGCGTCCAGGCCCATGCGGTCCTGCAGCAGCCGCGCGACCTGGCGGCTCACCTCGGCCGGGTCGGCCCCCTCGGCCAGGTCCAGCCGCAGGCTGTGCGCGCCCTGGGGAGTGGACCGCAGCGAGGCGTCGCGGACCCCGTCGACCTCCCGGACCGCGGCGAGGATGGCCTTCACGTCGAAGCCTTCCTGGCGGTCCTCCGCGGACAGCACGTCACCGCGACGCAGGTGCGTTGCGATGCGGGCCAGCGCAGGGGTCTCGGCCGGTGGCTCCACGGACGGCGGCTCCGGGACGGTGGGCACGTCCGGCTCGGCCGGGACGCGTTGGGGTAGCGGCCTGGAGATGGGCTTGCCCGTTCCGGCGCCGGGATTTCCGGCGGCGCGGTCGGGATAGCCACCGGAGTACGCCGAGGGCGAGGCATACCCGGAAGAGGTATCGGTGGGTGGCGCTGATCCGGCCGGCGTGGGGGCGTTGTAGGGCAGCCGGCGCGGGAAGCTGGAGGGATCGTACGACCCCCGCGCCACGCCCGACTCAGGGGTGGAGGTGTCGACGTGGGGAATGCCCTCCGGCGGAGTGTTGGGCTCCAGCGCATGCCGGGCGGACTCGTTCGAGATCCAGTCGACGCGGCGCCCACCGGGTGTGGCCGGCCGTACCGCGGGAAATGTCCGCGACAGCGGGACCGCCGCGCGCTGCTGGGCGGCCGGTGGCTGCGTTGCCCGGCGGCGGGCGTCGTCGAGGTCGCCCTCGTACGGGAACGGCGGCGCGCTGCTCGGCGGCGCGGCGTCGACCGCTCGCATCTCGCTCGTCCGCCGCTCGTCGTCGGTCTTTAGCGAGTCCGGCCGCTGCGACGCCGAGCCGAGCGTGCCGGGCGG
>JBKOWB010000191.1:0-8396 GCA_046724195.1 Actinomycetota bacterium | reverse complement strand
TTCCTGGTGCTGCTGGACCGCCTCGACGTGGTCCCGTTGCCCGGAAACAACCACATGACGGTGGGGGGTTGACATGGCACCACAGCTCGACGAGTACGTGGAGGCGGAAATCCAGCGCCTGCTCGCGGAGGACGGCAACGTGGCCGAGCAGGGCATCACCGTGCAGCGCCGCGAGCACACGCTGATCCTCGGCGGCGAGGTGGAGAGCGTGCATCGGCGCGACGAGATCTGCCGGCAGATCACGGCGCATTTCCCCGACGTGGAGATCGCCTGCGACATCGGCGTCGTCCGGGCCCAGGCCCCCACCGAGGCGGAGGAGATTTCATGATCCGGATTGCCGCCGTGGGCGACGTCCACGTCGACTCCGACGTGCTGGGCCGTTACCGGCCCGCGCTGGAGAAGCTGCCCGACGTGGCCGACGTGCTTCTGATCGCGGGCGACCTGACCCGGCACGGCACGGTCGAGGAGGCGCGCTGCTTCGCGACGGAGTTCGGCGAACTGGCCGTCCCGGTCGTCGTAGTGCTCGGTAACCACGATCACCACAGCGATGGCGCGGCAGATGTGGCCGGCGTGCTCACGGACGCCGGCCTCACCGTACTGGAGGGGTCCGGCGTCGTGCTCGACCTGAACGGCCATCGGCTGGGTGTCGCCGGCGCGAAGGGCTTCGGCGGCGGCTTCGCCGGGGCCTGCGCGAGCAAGTTCGGCGAGCGGGAGATGAAGTCCTTCGTGAGTACGACGGAGGCCATCGCGGACCGGCTTGGGGCGGCACTACGGGCGCTGGACTGCGACGTGCGGGTGGCCCTCACCCACTACTCACCGGTGCCCGAGACGCTGGCCGGCGAGCCGCTGGAGATCTACCCGTTCCTTGGTTCGTACCTGCTTGGGCAGGCCATCGACTCGGCGCCGACCGCGCTGGCGCTGCACGGGCACGCCCACGCCGGTACCGAGCGGGGCCGCACGCCCGGCGGGGTGCCGGTACGCAACGTGGCGCACCCCGTGATCAAGCAGGCGTACAACGTGTACCAGCTGCTCACCGAGGACGCGGGGGCCGACCTCGTCGCCGCGTGAGTCGCCGGATTCGTTTTTGGACACTCGAGGGCGACCACAGGTTTTCGATTTCGACGGTTCGGGTATCCGTCCGACCATGGCTCTAGTGCTCTGGATTATCGCAGTCATCCTCGTGGTCGCCGGCATTCTCGCTCTCTTCCGGCGGCAGATCCTCTGGGGGGTCGTGCTGATCATCGTCGGCCTGCTCGTCGGACCGGGCGGCGTCAGCATCTTCACCTGACCCAAGGACCTCTCACCGTCACCGTCCTCCCGAACCCGGAACCGGGGTCGTCCCGCTGCCCCCTGCCCTCCCCCCGCAACGGCAGTGCGATGATCCCGGTTTCTCACCCGCCCACGCCGCGGCGGCTGGTCGAGGCTCCGGAACGGGGCCATGCCCGCTCGCGGCGTCCGGTATACCTGTTCGGCATGGCGCCCAGGATGCTGCTGTCGATGCCGCTGCACGCGATCACCGAGGTGTACGGCGAGGCCGGCCTGCGAGACCGATTCCGGCTGGAGCTGGAGGACTTCCCCGCCGCCGAGCGCGCACAGCTCGAGCAGGTCCTCGAATTGGCCGCGACGCTGCACGCCCGCGATCGGCGAGTGCACGAGCCGTACCTGAACCACCTGCTGCGGGTCGCCATCCGCATTATCCGGTACTACGGCATCCACGACGTCGACGTGTTGACCGCGGCGCTCCTGCACGACGCCGTGGAAGACCATCCAGCGGAACTGGCCGGCCTTGCTCCCGACCTACCCCATCGGGTCCTGACCGACGCGGCAGTCGCGGCGCTCGCCGAGCGCTTCAATCCGCGAGTCGCGGAGATGGTCCGGTCGGTGACCAATCCCGAGTACGACCCCGAACGCGACAAGTACGAGCAGTACCGGACGCACGTCGCGGAGAGCCTCGAACGCGATCCGTGGGCCCGGGTCATCAAGGTGTCCGACTTCACAGACAACGGCGTGGGGGTCATCCACACCACGGCGGACAAGGCGCGCAGGTCCGCCGCGAAGTACCGGCCGCTGGTCCCGACGCTGCGCGACCTGGTCGGACGCCCGGACACCCCGCTGTCCGTCGCGGCGAAGGACCACATCTTCGATCAACTCGACCTCGCCGAGGAGAGGTTCGCCGCCATTCTCGATGGATAGCCTTGGCTATATGCATCCCGAAACCTGGTGGCGAGATGCCGTCATCTACCAGATCTACCCGCGCTCCTTCGCTGACAGCGACGGTGACGGCGTGGGCGACCTGCCCGGCATCACCGCACGCCTGAGTAGCCTGCGCGACCTCGGTGTGGACGCCGTCTGGCTGTCGCCGTTCTACCCGTCACCGCAGGCCGACGCGGGGTACGACGTGTCGGACTACCGCGCGGTCGACCCGTTGTTCGGCACGCTGGCCGATGCGGACAAGCTGATCGCCGAGGCGCACGCGCTGGGCCTGCGGTTCATCGTGGATCTGGTACCCAACCACACCTCGAGCGCGCACGCGTGGTTTCAGGCGGCGCTCGCCTCCGCGCCGGGCAGCCCCGAGCGCGACCGGTACCTGTTCCGCGACGGGCGCGGCCCGAACGGCGACGAGCCGCCCAACTCCTGGCGCAGCGTTTTCGGCGGCCCGGCCTGGGAGCGGGTGGTCGAGGCGGACGGCCAGCCCGGGCAGTGGTACCTGCACCTGTTCGACGTCTCCCAGCCGGACCTCAACTGGGGCAACGCGGACGTCCGAGCCGAGTTCATCGACGTGCTGCGGTTCTGGATGGACCACGGAGTGGACGGATTCCGGGTCGATGTCGCGCATGGACTGATCAAGGACAAGAACCTCGCCGACTGGCACTATCCCAGCGCCATCCTCGGCGGCCTCGGCCAGGAAGGGCCGCCGCCGCCGATGTGGGACCAGGAGGGCGTACACGAGATCTACCGGCAATGGCGTGCGGTGTTGGACGCGTACCCGGGCGATCACATCCTGGTGGCCGAGGCGTGGGTCCAGCCGGTCGACCGCCTGGCCCGGTATGTCCGACCCGACGAGATGCACCAGGCCTTCAACTTCGAGTACCTCGACGCGGCCTGGTCCGTCGACACGTTGCGCAAGGTCATCGACTCGTCCCTGGCCGCCAACGACGCGGTGGGGGCCACCACGACGTGGGTGCTGTCCAACCACGACGTGGTGCGGCACGCGTCCCGGCTCGGTTACCCGGTCGGGGAGGCGCGGATGCACGGTATCGGGATCGGCGACCCGCAGCCGGACACCGCACTGGGCCTGCGCCGGGCCCGCGCGGCCACGTTGCAGATGCTGGCGCTGCCCGGGTCGGCGTACCTGTATCAGGGCGAGGAGCTGGGATTGCCGGAGGACACCACGATCCCGGACGAATACCGGCAGGATCCGGCGTGGTTCCGCTCCGGGCACACCCAACGAGGGCGCGACGGCTGCCGGGTGCCGATCCCGTGGGAGGCCGACGCCCCGTCCTACGGCTTCGGCCCGTCCGACGCGAGCTGGCTGCCCCAGCCGCCGGTGTGGGCCGAGTACGCCCTGGACCGCCAGCGCGACGTGGCTGGCTCCACGTACGAGATGTACCGCGCCGCGCTGCGGCTGCGGCGCGAATACGGCCTCGGTGCCAACGAGCTGACCTGGGTCGACGCCGCGCCGGACGTGCTGGCCTTCCGATCCGGCGAGGTCCTGGTGCTGACCAACTTCGGCGCCACCCCGGCGGATCTTCCGCCGGGCGCCACCGTCCTGCTCAGCAGCGAACCGCTGACCGACGACGGCCGGTTGCCGCAGGACGTCACGGTCTGGGCACGCTGACCTGCTCGGCCGACTTGCGCGCCGCGAGCAGCGCGGCGTGCGTGTCGGCCATGTCCTTCGCGACCGTACGCGAGGCCAGCCAGTACATGACGCCGGTGGGGATGAAGAACAGCTGGAAGCCGGCCAGCCCCACCGCGTAGTTGAGTGGCGGCGGGAACGCGCTGGACAGCCCGCGGAACGCCACTGCGACCAGCGCGTTTCCGCTGGCGCGGCCGACGCCGTTGACCAGGTTGCCCAGGCTGTAGACGGTGCCGCGATGCTCGGGCGGGTTGACGTCCGCGATCATCGCGAACCAGTTCGGCGAATTCGCCGACGTCAGCGCCAGCGCGAAGACCGCCGTGGCCAGGCAAGCCCCCACGGTCGGCTCGGTGAACACGTCGGACAGCACGGCGCGGATCACCGCGCCCGAGCCCGCGCCGTCCGGCACGTCGATCTTCAACGGGACGAAGAACAACACGAGATAGAACGGCACCGCTGCGAGTACGCCGATAGCGGCGACCAAGGCCCGGCCCCGGGGCGTCCGGCGCTGCAGCCGATCACCGACCAGGCCGCCGAGGATGGACAGCGCGCCGCCGAGCTGGAAGAGCGTGGCGAAGACGCTGCCCACGATCACCGCCGTGCTCATGGTGTAGCCCTGTGCCTCGGCTCGGGCCCGGAACAGCACCGGCAGCCAGACCAGCGAGCCGAACGCGATCTGCGCGGTGAAGCCCTGCAGGATCAGCCAGATGTTCGTGCGCCGGCGCAGGATGACCGGCAGGTCGTCGCGGTGGATCCGCTCGTCGTACTCGACGCCGGCCAGCTCGGGCTGGCTGTCGCCGCGCGGCACGTCGTACGTGAACAGGTAGGCGCCCGTGGCCACCAGGCCCGCGACCGCGACGACGATGAACGGGTCGCGCCAGTCGGTGTGGCCGAGCAGGCCACCGACCAGCGTCCCGGCGAGCGTGCCGACGCCCTGCGACAGGCCCCACAGGCTCATCACCAGGCCGCGGCGCTTGGGCGAGATCAGGTCGCTGACCACGGCGAAGCTGACCGAGGCCACCGCGCCGAGGCCGAACGCGGCGACGATCTGGGCGAGCAGGAACGTGGAATAGTCGCCGGCCAGCCCGGACCAGGCCGTGCCGACCACCCAGATCAGCGTGCCGGCGACCAGCACGGGCTTGCGGTTGGTGCGGTCCCCCAGGTACGCGAAGCCGATCGCCGCGACCGCACTGATCAGGAACATGACCGTGGTGGCCACCGCGATGAGGCCCTCGCCCACGCCGAAGCTCGCGCCGATGCTGCCGTACAGCGGCGGGACGATGCCGATCGCGACGTTGTCCAGCGACGCCAGGACGACGAACACGACCACGCTGTACACGCGATGCGCCGTACCGCCGCGAATCGTCACCCGACGAGGTTAGCTGGACACGCGGTCGATCACGGCGTCGCGGGCCGCGGCATATTGTTCGCGGATCAGCGGGACGCTGGTGTCCTCGTACACCTCGGGGGTCTCGGCGGACCAGGTGGGCGCCGCATCGCCGCCCAGGGTGACCCACGCAGCCTGGCGGGCGGCCCCGTCCGCGACGTACTCACCCGGCGGAGGGACCAGGACCGGAAGGCCGAACAGCGCGGGTGCGATACGGCGGACGGCCTCGCTGCGCGCGCCGCCGCCGATCAACACGATCCGGCGCGCGTCCGCGCCCTGCGCGACCAGCGCGTCGAGGCCCTCGGCCAGCGCGCACAGCATGCCCTCGACGGCCGCCCGGGCGAGATGGGCCGGGTCGGCCGTGCGCAGCGTCAGGCCGTGGATCGCCCCGGTTGCGTTCGGCCGGTTCGGCGTGCGTTCCCCTTCCATGTACGGGATGAGCACGAGCCCGTCGGCGCCCGCGGGTGCGGAGAGCGCCAGCCGGGACAGTTCCGCGTGGTCGACGCCGAGCATGCGTGCCGCCGAGTCGAGGACTCGGGCCGCGTTGAGCGTGACGACAATCGGGAGGAACCGGCCCGTGGCGTCCGCGAACCCGGCGACGATGCCGCTGGGGTCGTTCGGTGCGACGTCCGTGGAGACGAAAACGGTGCCGGACGTGCCGATCGAGACGACCACGTCGCCGGGCAGCGCGCCGGCACCGAGGCCCGCCGCCGCGTTGTCGCCGGCGCCCGGTCCGAGCGGTGCGCCGCTGGGCAGATGGCCGGCGACACCGGTCGGGCCGAGCACCTCGGGGACGGCGAGGTCGCGGCCGAAGCCCAACTCGAGCAGGTCGGGGCGGTACGCGTTGGTCCGGGCCGACCAGTAGAGCGTGCCGCTGGCGTCGCTGCGGTCGGTACGGAGCGCGTCCAACCCGCGCGCGCCGGCCAGCTTCCAGGTAAGCCAGTCATGCGGCAGGCAGACCGCGGCCACCCGCTCGGCGTTGCCGGGCTCGTTGCGGGCGAGCCAGCGCAGCTTGGTGAGCGTGAAGCTGGCCACGGGGACGATGCCGACCGCGTCGGTCCAGGCCTGCCGGCCCCGCTCCTCCGCGTCGGGGCCACCGCCGCCGAGCTCGTGGATGAGATCGGCGGCGGCGCCGGCGCTACGGGTGTCGTTCCACAGCAGCGCCGGCCGGACCACGTCGCCGTTCTCGTCCATTACCACCATGCCGTGCTGCTGGCCGGCCACGGAGGCGGCGGCGACGTCGTCGAGGCCGCCGGCCTCCGCGATGGCCATATTCAGCGCGGACCACCACGCGTCGGGATGCACCTCCGTGCCGTCGGGGTGGCTCCCGCGGCCCTGGCGGACCAGCTTGCCGGTCTCGGCATCGCGGACGACGACCTTGCAGGACTGGGTCGAGGAGTCGATACCGGCTACGAGACTCATGCGCTCATCGTGCCCGGAGGACGTGGTCGATGGCGAGCTGGTGCAGCTTCACGAAGCCGTACCCCTGGGCGCCGGGGACGTCCGGGTCGAAGTCCTCGAACGCGCTGCGGTCGTTGAGGAGATCGGCGTGCGTCTCCCCCGGGTTGAGCGTGGGCGTCTCGAGGTCGAGGACCTTGCTGGCCCGTACCGCCTCCTGCACCACGGGGTCGGCGCGGAACTCCTGCGCCCGCTCCTTGAGCAGCAGGTACATCCGCATGTTGGCGGCCGCCGAGTCCCAGACACCGGTGAAGTCCTCGGTGCGCGACGGCTTGTAGTCGAAGTGCCGCGGCCCGTCATAGCTCGGGCCGCCGCCGATCCCGCCGTTCTCCAGCAGGTCCACCAGCGCGAACGCGTTGAGCAGGTCGCCGTGGCCGAAGACCAGGTCCTGGTCGAACTTGGGGCCGTGCTGGCCGTTGAGGTCGATGTGGAACAGCTTGCCGTGCCACAGCGCCTGCGCGATGCCGTGCATGAAGTTCAGGTTCGACATCTGTTCGTGGCCGACCTCGGGGTTCACGCCGAACAGCTCGGAGTGCTCGAGGCTGTTGACGAACGCGAGCGCGTGGCCCACGGTCGGCAGCAGGATGTCGCCGCGAGGCTCATTCGGCTTGGGCTCGATGGCGAAGCGCAGGCCGTAGCCCTGGGCGATGGAGTACTCGGCGATGAATTCGAGGCCCTCCCGGTACCGGTCGAGCGCGGCCTGCACGTCCTTGGCCACGTCGTACTCGGAGCCCTCGCGGCCGCCCCAGAGCACGAACGTCTGGGCGCCCAGCTCGGCGGCGAGGTCCATGTTGCGCATGACCTTGCGCAGCGAATACCGGCGGACCGAGCGGTCGTTGCTGGTGAAGCCGCCGTCCTTGAACACCGGGTGGGTGAACAGGTTGGTGGTGATCATCGGGACCTTCATCCCGGTCTCGTCGAGCGCCTTACGGAAGTTGGCGATGACGCCGTCGCGGGTGTGCGCGTCCGACCCGAACGGCACGAGGTCGTCGTCGTGAAACGTGAGGCCGTACGCCCCCAGGTCGGAGAGCTTGTGCACCGCCTCGATCGGATCCAGCGGCGGCCGGGTCGGATCGCCGAACGGGTCGCGGGCCTGCCACCCGACGGTCCACAGGCCGAATGAGAACTTGTCCTCGCGCGTGGGCTGCACCGACACGGTTACCTCCACGAAACTTAGCCGATTTGTTTATTGGTTGAATTATTTGACTCGGGTACGGCATTGTCAAGGCCGTGACGCCTCGCATGTTGGCCTTGCCCGGAACCCCGGTGCGCCAGTCGAGCGTGCGCGCCCACAATCTCGCGCTCGTCCTGCGCCAAGTGGCAGACAGCGCGAATCCGATATCTCGGGCGGCCGTGGCAGCCGCCACCGGGCTCACCCGGGCCACCGTGTCCGCGCTGGTCGACGACCTGGTGGCCGGGGCGCTGCTGACCGAGCTGGACCCGCCGCCGCGCACCGGTGCCGGGCGGCCCGCGGCCGGGCTCGCGCTCGCCCCGGACGGGCCGGCGGCGCTCGGCTGCGAAATCAACGTCGACTACGTCGCCGCGTGCGTGGTCGACCTGACCGGCGCCGTCCGCCATCGGCTCGTCGAGCACGCCGACCAACGCCCGGCCGGCGCGGCCGCGGCGCTGGCCGACCTCGGCCTGCTGGCCGCGCGTGCCCGGGCGCTGGCCGAGGCGGACGGCCTGCCGCTGGCC
>JBKOWB010000184.1:0-5372 GCA_046724195.1 Actinomycetota bacterium | reverse complement strand
GTCGAGGCGTCGTCCGCCCGCGAGCGCCTCGAGGCGGTGGCGTCCACGACGGACGGTTTCAAGCTCTCCGAGATCGACCTGGAGCAGCGCCGGGAGGGCGACGTCCTGGGCGCATCGCAGTCCGGCAGGCACTCGCACCTGCGCCTGCTGTCCCTGCTGCGGGACGCGAAACTGATCACCGACGCGCGCGCGGAGGCGATCGACCTGGTCTCGGACGATCCGACGCTGAGCCGCCATCCAGCGCTGGCGGCGTCCGTCGCGGCGCTGGTGGACGAGGAGCGCGCCGAGTATCTGGAGAAGGGTTGATCTACCACTTCTGCCCGCGCGCGGACTGGGAAGCGGCGACCTCCTCGGGTTCGTACACGGCCGACTCGCTGGCGACGCAGGGCTTCATTCACTGCTCGCCGTGGGATCACGTGCACGTGTCGGCCACCATGCGGGCTCGTGGCCGCACCGACCTGGTCGTGCTGGAAATCGACGAGTCGGTGCTCGGCGACGCGAACGTGTGGGAGGAGGGCGACCCGCCGCATCCGGACGGGAAGCTGTTCCCGCACGTCTACGGCCCGATCCCGACCGGCGCCGTGGTGTCGGTGCGGGACTATGCGCCCGACCCGGACGGCACCTTCCCCCCGCTCACGTAGGCGGCCCCGCCTAGGAAGTGTTTCGCAAAGCCGTGGGGGCATCGAGGTTTCCGGCGCAGAGCACGGTGAAGCCTGGCACCGCTGCCGACGCGGCGCGGTGGTAGTGGAGGAGCGTCGCTTTCACCCGACGTCACCATCGGCCGACGCCGGTCGCCTTAGGTGGAAGTCTGGTGGTGCCCTGTGCCACCGATCTTCCACCTAAGTCAGGGCGCCCGTCGGTGGCGGTCGCGGAGCGTAGGCGGCCCCCCGCCACCGTCATACCTCAAGATCAACACGGACCGGGCGGGCGGACGACACCGGGCCTTTCAGCTCAGGCCTGCCCATCAGGGGGCCGCTGGCGATCTTGGACGCCGGCATCGACGGCGGCGACAGCGACGGGGCGCGCCGACCGTTCGGTCGACGCGCCCCTGTGCTTACGCGATGCTCAGCGCGGTCAGGCGGTGAACTTGACCTTGCGACGGCGAGCCAGGAAGAACAGCACGCCACCAGCGATCAGCAGGACTGCCGCCCCGCCGGCGATGCTGCCCGCGGCGGCACCGGTGACTGGCAGGCCGCCACCGCCACCGGAGTTGTCGCAGTTGTCCGGCTGCTCGTAGGGAACGGTCAAGCTGCCCTCGATGCCGTCGGCCGTGAGCGTCACGGTGAAGCCCGTAGTGGCGCTGAACTTCTCCGTCTTCGACTCGCCCGGCTTGATGACGTCGGTGCGCTCCTCGCCCTTGCTGGTCTTGAAGTGCAGCGTGATGTCCTCGCCCGTCGCGGGGTTCGCGAGGCCGATCGTCATCGTGGTGCAGTCCATATCGAGGATCGGCGTGGGCTCATCGGAGGCCGGCGGCGACGACGGGGGCGTGGTCGGAGTCGTGGTCGGGGGCGTGGACGGCGGCGTGGACGGCGGCGTGGTCGGAGGAGTAGTCGGCGGCGTCTCCGGCCCACACTCTTCGGTCGGTTTCGGCGCGGTGCCGGTGTTGAACCCGTCGATCGGCTTGTCGTCGCGCACCCAGTGGGCCGTGATTGCGAGGAAGGCGCGGTCCAGCTTGGCATCGGCCTCCACCGTCTGCACGGCGTGAAGCGCGCCGTCGACCGACTTCGGCAGCGTGTCGCCTTCCTCGATGCCGGTGATGGTGCTCTTGCGCGGGAGCGTCCTCACCGAGGTGATCGTGCCTTCGAGGTCGTCCTCGCTGTTGGTGATGGTCCACTTCACCGTCCAGCTGCCGTCCGCGTTGATGCAGGACGACTCCGGGGACACCTCGGGGTGGTGGGCGCTGGCGGGCGCGGCGATCGCCACAGCCCCGGCCAGGCCGATAAACGCACCGGCAAGGACGGCCGTAGTGCGACGGAACGGGGACTTGAGCAGGTTCACGCGTACTCCTGTGACTGAGGATCAAGGGGTACGAAGCGAGGAAGCGGCGATCGTCGCCTCGATGGGGGCGATGATCAGCGACGACGCCTCCCCACGTCGTCGGCCGGCGGCGCGAAGCCGCCTGCAACAGCGCATGACCCTAGCCATTTCCGTGAATCTGGGGAACGTCTCAGCGCCTCTTAAGGGTGTTGATGCGCATCCGAGATCTTCGTTGAACTGAGCGCAAGATCGTCGATGCCGTCGGTGTGTCTGCGGAAGGTAAAAGTTCACTCCGGAGTGGCCGGTCAGGGCTGGTGAAGTAGCGTCGAATCGTGCTACATGCAGAGTCGCGCGAGGCCCCATGACCAGGATCATCGCCGGTGTCCACGGCGGTCGCCGGCTGGCCGCCCCGGCCGGTGCGCACACCCGGCCGACGTCGGATCGCGTGCGCGAGGCGTTCTTCAGCTCGCTGGAGACCATGACCGACCTGTCCGGCGCCCGATTCATGGATCTCTATGCGGGTTCGGGTGCGGTCGGCCTCGAGGCGCTGTCCCGGGGGGCGAGCCACGCGCTCCTCGTCGAGTCGGAGGCGCGGGCCGCCCGGGTGATCCGGGACAACATCGTCGCGCTCCGGGTCGGCGCGGCGGCCAGGCTCGTCACCGGAAAGGTAGGCCAGGTGGTCTCGGCGCGGCCCGAGGGGGAGCCGTACGACGTGGTGTTCGCCGACCCGCCGTATGCGCTTACCGACGAGGAACTGACCGGCGTGCAGCGGGCGCTCGTGGACAACGGTTGGCTCGCCCGGGACGCGGTGGTGGTGATCGAGCGCGCGACCCGGACCGCGGTCCGCGGCGCCCCGCTGACCTGGGTGGACGGCATCACAGCGGACCGCAGTCGGCGCTACGGCGAGACCACCCTTTGGTACGGTCGCCGATCATGAGACGCGCCGTCTGTCCCGGCTCCTTCGACCCGGTCACCAACGGGCACCTCGACATCGTCGGCCGCTCCAGCCGGCTCTTCGACGAGGTGATCATCGGGGTTTTGGTCAACCAGCACAAGACCGGCCTGTTCACGATCGAGGAGCGCATCGACATGCTCCGCGAGGTGACCGCCGTCTACGGCAACGTACGGGTCGAGTCGTTCCGTGGCCTGCTCGTCGATTTCTGCCGGGCCCAGCACGCGGCGGTCGTCGTCAAGGGCCTGCGAGCGGTCAGCGACTTCGACTACGAGTTGCAGATGGCGCAGATGAACATCGGCCTGTCCGGCGTGGAGACCTTGTTCATGCCGACCAACCCGCTGTATTCGTTCCTCTCGTCCAGCCTGGTCAAAGAAGTCGCCAAGTGGGGCGGCGACGTGTCACCGCTCGTTCCGGAAGTGGTCCAGGAACGGCTCGTCACGCGGCTCCGCCAGAACTGACGGCAGCCGACGCGCCGGGTATGCCCCATCACGTGGTACGCGCGGTGACGCAGTACCGTGATCGCACCACGCAGCGTGGGTGCGAGATGACAGGAGTGAGACGCCGGTGGATCCGCTCGACCGCATCGACGAGATCATCGCACTCGTAGAGGGTGCGCGCTCCGTGCCGATGTCGCGGACCAACTTCATGTTCGACCGGGGAGAGATGATCGCCATCCTCGACGAACTCCGCGCCGAGTTGCCCGGCGAACTGCGCCGCGCCGCGGCTCTGCTGGAGGAGCGCGACAAGATCATCGACGCCGGCAAGCGTGAGGCCGACCGGATCATCGGCGAGGGGGAGACCGAGCACGCCCGGCTCGTCTCGGTGAACGAGATCACGGTGTCCGCCGAGCACGAAGGCGCCCGGATCATCGCCGAGGCCCGCGCCGAGGCGCAGCGGCTGCGCGAGGAGGTCGACGACTACGTCGACACCGCGCTGGCGAACTTCGAGCAGTTCCTCACCCGAGCCCTGGCGTCCATCGAGCGCGGCCGGGACAAGATGCACGCGCTGCGGGAGATCGGCACGTTCCAGGGCGAGGAGAACGAGCGGCCGCTGCCGTTCTGACCCGGGCCGGTTCGACGCTCGGCCGAAAGCTCAGGTAACCTTTCCTGTCGGCCTGAGCACCGGCCGGAGTTCACTATGCCCAAGTATCCGCAGAATCACCTCGATCCCAGGCAGCCGCTGGTCGTCGACACGACGACGCTTCCGCGCCAGCCTGGGGCGACGCGTGCCCTCATGCGGGTGGTGTCGGCACCGGCGGACCTCGGCGTGGAACTGATCTCGGTGCCCGTGGGCTCCGACCTCGAGCTCGACCTGAGCTTGACGTCGGTCTCCGAGGGTGTCTACGTCAGCGGCCGGATCCGCGGCTCGCTCACTGGCGAGTGCGGGCGCTGCCTCGACGAGATCAACAACTCGTTCGACGTGCCCTTCGCGGAGCTGTACGCGTACGAGGACAGCACCACGGAGGAGACGACGGACGCCGACGAGGTCGGCCGGATGCAGGGCGACCTGATCGACCTCGAGCCGGCCGTACGGGACGCGGTGGTGCTGGCACTGCCGACCAACCCGGTCTGCCGGCCGGACTGCCCAGGGTTGTGCCCCGAGTGCGGGGTACATCTCGACCACGTTCCGGCTGACCACAGCCACGAGGTCGCCGACCCCCGCTGGGCCGCTTTGCGCAACCTGTCGAACAACAAGGAGTAGGTACTGTGGCCGTCCCCAAGCGCAGAATGTCGCGCAGCAACACCCGGTCGCGCCGGGCGAACTGGAAGGCGACCGCGGCCCTGACCGTGGCTTGCCCCCAGTGCAGGTCGCCGAAGCTGCCGCACACCGCCTGCTCGGTCTGTGGCACCTACAACGGCCGCCAGGTCCTCGAGGTCTGAGCTTCCACGAGTGACGCGTCCGGTCATCGGACGGGTCACGTCTGAGCAGCGGCGATCGCCCGGTGCTCAGGCTCCTGGACACGCCGGCCGGGACATCTCGGCCGGCGTCGTCGCAGAGCCGGGCACCGCGCGGATCGCCGTCGACCTCCTCGGCGGGGACCATGCTCCCGCCGTCGTGGTTGACGGCGCTCTGCGCGCCTGCCAGGCCGACCCGGCCCTTCAGCTTTTGCTCGTCGGCCCGATCGAAGCCGCCGGCGAGGTTCTCGCTGCGCTGAACCCCGCCGACCGGGCCAGGGTGACCACGCTCGCCGCGCCGGCGGACCGTGCCGACCTCACCCGCGTGACCTCGCCCGCCGGCCAGCATGCCGAGATGCGCCGCGAGAGCCAGGGCAGCGTGGGTCAAAGCGGAGCAGGCCAAGGCGGGTCGAGCCGGGACAGTGCGAGCGAGGGCGGGTCGAGCCGGGACAGTGCGAGCCAAGGCGGGTCGAGCCAGCGTCGCGTGAGCCGGGACAGCGCCGGGCGGGCGGGCCGGCCGGCCGAGAGTTGGGTCGAGTCTGGCG
>JBKOWB010000102.1:0-5875 GCA_046724195.1 Actinomycetota bacterium | reverse complement strand
CGGCTCGACGGACGAGCTCTACTACGCCTCGGGGGCGCTCAACCTGCCTGGCGCGATGTTCACCGCCAGCCACAACCCGGCGCGATACAACGGCATCAAGCTCTGCCGATCCGGCGCCCGTCCGGTCGGGCAGGACAGTGGCCTCGTCGTCGTCCGGCGCCGGGCCGAGGAACTGCTGGACGACCTCGACGCGATCGCCGACGGGCCGGAGCGGATCGAGGAGCGGGACGTGCTCGGCGATTACGCCGCACACCTGCGTTCGCTCGTCGACCTTTCCCGCATCCGCCCGCTCAAGGTGGTGGTGGACGCGGGCAACGGCATGGGCGGCCTCACCGTGCCCGCCGTGCTCGGCGACCAGGTGCTGCCCGCGCTGCCGCTGGACATCGTGCCGCTCTACTTCGAGCTCGACGGTTCGTTTCCGAACCACGAGGCCAACCCGCTCGAGCCGGCGAACCTGATTGACCTGCAGGCCGCGGTACGCCGGCACGGCGCCGACATCGGGCTCGCGTTCGACGGCGACGCCGACCGCTGCTTCGTCGTGGACGAGAACGGGGATCCGGTCTCACCGTCCGCGATCACCGCGCTCGTGGCGGCCCGAGAGTTGGCGAAGTTCCCCGGCAGCACGGTCATCCACAACCTCATCACCTCGGCCGCGGTGCCCGAGATCATCGCGGAGAACGGGGGTACACCGGTACGCAGCCGGGTCGGCCACTCCTTCATCAAGGCCGAGATGGCTCGTACTCATGCGGTGTTCGGTGGTGAGCACTCGGCGCACTACTACTTCCGCGATTTCTGGTTCGCCGACACCGGCATGCTGGCGGCGATGCATGTGCTGGCGGCGCTCGGCGAGCAGGACCGGCCGCTGTCGGCATTCGCCGCGGAATATGAGCGCTACAGCTCCTCCGGCGAGATCAACTCCACGGTCGACGACGTCGCTGCGCGAATGGCCGAGGTCCGGGCCGCGTACCAGGATGCGCGGTTCGACGAGCTCGACGGCCTGACCGTCCGCCTCGGCGACGGCAGTTGGTTCAACCTGCGGGCCTCCAACACCGAGCCGTTGCTGCGTCTCAATGTGGAGGCCCCGAAGCCGGACCGGATGGCCACCCTCCGCGACGAGGTGCTCGCCATCGTCCGCGGATAGGATCACCGGGACCGCGTTTTGCAGCCCGTACCCACTAAGGAGCCGTTTCGGTGGCCCTCGATCCGCAGTTGCTGGACATCCTGGCCTGCCCGGACACGCACCATGCCCCGCTCGACTACGACGAGCAGGCGCAGACGCTGACGTGTACCGAGTGCGGGAGGATCTTCGAGGTCCGTGACGACATCCCGATCCTGCTGCTGGACGAGGCGCGGAACTCGGGTGAGGGAGCGTCCTGATGGCCAGCCCGATGGACGGCACGCCCGGAGTGAACGGCCACCGCATCGCCGACGAGTCGTTGCTCGACGACGAAGCTGCCATGATCGACAACGACCCGGGCGGCATGCTGCGGGCGACCGCGTCCGCCGGCGCCCAGGTACGCGAGTCGGCCGCGCTCGCGGCTGAGGCCGACCTCAGCATGCTGGAGGACGAGGGACGGCCGCGCGCGGTCGTCGTCGCCGGCATCGGTACGGCCGGACTGACCGGCAACATCCTCGCCACCGTCGCGGGTCATCGCTGCCCGGTGCCGATCATCGGGCACCGCAGCGCGGGCGTCCCGGGCTGGGTGGGTGCCGCCGACGTGGTCATCGCCGTCTCCGCCAGCGGCCGTAGCCCCGAGGCGCTGGCCGCGGCGGACGCGGCCGCCCGGCGCGGCGCCCGGCTGGTCGCGATCGGCAACCCCGATTCCGAGCTGCAGGCGATGGCGGAACGCGGGCGGGCGCCGTTCATTCCGGTGCCGCGCCGCGCACCGGCGCGGGCCAGCCTCTGGGGACTCGCCATCCCGGTGCTGCTCGCCGCCCGGGCCCTCGGGCTGGTCAAGGTCAACGAGGCCGACCTCGCCGAGACGGCCACCCGGCTCGACGCCGACGCCGAGCGCTGCCGCCCCGGCGCCGAGTCGTTCGTGAATCCGGCGAAGTCCCTTGCGCTGGGCCTGGCCGGCTCGATCCCGATCGTCTGGGGCTCGTCGCCGCTCGCCACCGTGGCGGCCCGGCGGTTTGCCGACACGCTCGCCGCGAACGCCCGTTACCCGGCGATGGCCGGCGCGCTGGGCGAGGCCGGGCGGGGTCGGGTCGGGCTCCTCGACGGCGTCTTCGGCGGCCTCGCCGAGTCGTCGCGGGACATCTTCGCGGACGAGGACGAGGGCGCCGCGACTCGCTTGCGACTGGTGCTGCTGCGCGACGGCGGGCTGAACCCGCAGGACGAGGCGGACGAGCCGGTCGCCGTGGAGGAGCGTCGCGCCGACGCGGTGCAGACGCTCGCGGAGCGCCGCGGCGTGCGTTGTGACGTGCTCGTCGCCGAAGGCGGCTCGGCGCTGGAGCGGCTGGCCTCGCTGGTGGCGGTGCCCGACTTCGCCTCGCTCTACCTGGCGCTGGCCCACGGCCTCGACCCCATGGCGGTGCCCGCGATCAACGAGATGAAGGAACTGAGCAACACGATGCCGGAGGGAATCCAGTGAGTGCCGGCAGTGGCGGTACGCGCGCGATCATCGCGGCGCTGGCGGCGAACCTCGGTATCGCCGCGACCAAGTTCATCGCGTGGTTGCTCACCGGCTCGTCGTCGATGCTGGCCGAGGCCGTCCACTCCGTCGCCGACTCGGGCAACCAGGCGCTGCTGCTGGTCGGCGGCAGGCGCGCGGAGCGCAGGGCCACCCCGGAACACCCCTTCGGGTACGGCCGGGAGCGCTACATCTACGCGTTCATCGTGTCGATCGTGCTGTTCAGCGTCGGCGGCCTGTTCGCGCTGTACGAGGCGTACCACAAGATCCGGCACCCCGAGGCGATCGACAGCTGGCAGTGGGTCCCGGTGGTGGTGCTCATCATCGCGATCGGCCTGGAAGGCTTCTCCTTCCGTACGGCCATCGTGGAGTCGAACCGCACCCGCGGCGACACCTCATGGGTCGCGTTCGTGCGCCGGGCCAAGGCGCCCGAGCTGCCCGTGGTGCTGCTCGAGGACGCGGGTGCGCTGCTCGGTCTGTTCTTCGCGTTCTTCGGGGTGGTCCTGACACTCATCACCGGCAACGGCGTGTGGGACGGTGTCGGCACCGCGGCCATCGGGCTGCTGCTCGTCGCGATCGCGATCGTCCTGGCAATCGAGACCAAGAGCCTGCTGCTCGGCGAGGGCGCCAACCCGGAGGAGCTCGCGAAGATCGAGAAGGCGATCCTGGGCGGCCCCGGCGTGGAGCGGATCATCCACATGAAGACGCTCCACCTGGGCCCCGACGAGTTGCTGGTGGCGGCGAAGATCGCCGTGCCGCGTACCGAAGTCGCCGAGGACGTCGCCCGGCACATCAACGAGACCGAGGCCCGCATCCGCGAGGCGGTGCCCATCGCCCGGGTGATCTACCTCGAGCCGGACATCTATCACCCGGACAAGGCCCCGGCCGCGGCATCGGCAGCCGCATCCGCACCGCCCGCGGTCGCATGATCGTTTGCCGAGCATGGGCGTCTACCCGCTGACCGGCGCCGTCCGGCCGTACGCCTGGGGGTCACGGACGGTCCTGGCGGCGCTGCAGGGCCGCCAGGTACCGAGCGACGGCCCCGAGGCGGAGCTGTGGCTCGGCGCCCACCCCGGCGATCCGTCGACCGTGACCGGACCGGATGGACCCGAGAGCCTGGCGACGCTGATCGCGGACGATCCCAAGGGCCAGCTCGGTGCGGACGTGGTGGGCGAGTTCGGCGCGCGGCTGCCGTACCTGATGAAGGTCCTGGCCGCCGACGCGCCGCTGTCGCTGCAGGCCCATCCCGACGCTGATTACGCCCGCGCCGCGTTCGCGGCCCAGGAGGCCGACCCCGGTGCGCCGCGCAACTATACGGATCCGTACCACAAGCCGGAGATGCTGGTCGCGCTCACGCCATTCGACGCGCTTTGCGGCTTCCGGGCTCCCGATGTCTCGGCCGCGGTGCTCGAGGAGTTGAACGTGCCCCGGCTGGCTCCGGTCGTCGCCGCCCTGCGTGCCGGCGTGACCGGTCTGCGGGACGCGGTTCGGATCCTGCTCACCTGGCCCGACGACGACCGGCCCGCGCTGATCGAGGCGGTCGTGACGGCCGCGCGCGGTCGCTCGGCATCGGCGTACGCCCAGAGCTACGCCCTGGCGATCGACCTCGCCGAGCACTACCCCGGCGATCCCGGGGTGCTGGTCGCGCTGCTGCTCAACCACCTTCGCCTCGCTCCGGGGGAGGCGATCTGGATGCCGGCGGGAAACCTGCACGCGTACCTGAAGGGCGCGGGCGTCGAGATCATGGCCGCGAGCGACAACGTCCTCCGCGGCGGCCTGACTCCGAAGCGGGTGGATGTAGACGAGCTGCTTCGGGTATTGCGATTCGAGGTGCTCGACGACCCGATCGTGCCGCCGACGGAGCTTGGGCCGGGCATGACGACGTGGCGGGTGCCGGTGCGGGAGTTCGCGCTCCACCGCATCGAGATGGACGGCAGGAGGGCGCCGACGACGGTCCCGGCCGCCGGCCCGCGGATCGTCCTCGGCAGCGCGGGCGACATCTTCGTGGCCGAGGCACACGGCACGCCGGTCGAGGTCCGGCCGGGTTCGGCCGCGTACGCCCCGGCCGACGCCGGCCCCATCATCGTCGCCGGTGTCGGTGAGGCGTTCGTTGCCTCAGTTCCTCAGCTCGACGCTCCACGATAGGACCGGGCGGGAGGGCCGAGCGGCCCCGCGTAGAGTGGAACGCTGCCCGTCCCCTAGAGCAGGAGAATCGATGACCAGCACTCTCCCGGCGCCGGCCGGCGCGGAGCGGCCCAAGACACTGGCCGAGGGCGACTTCAAGGTCGCCGACCTGTCGCTGGCCGCGTTCGGCCGCAAGGAGATCCAGCTGGCCGAGCATGAAATGCCCGGCCTCATGTCGCTGCGCGAGGAGTACGGCCCCAGCCAGCCACTGCGCGGCGCCCGGATCACCGGCTCGCTGCACATGACGATCCAGACGGCGGTGCTTATCGAGACGCTGACCGCACTGGGCGCGCAGGTCCGCTGGGCCTCCTGCAACATCTTCTCGACACAGGACCACGCGGCCGCCGCGATCGTCGTCGGCCCGGATGGGACGCCCGAGGCTCCCGCCGGCGTACCGGTCTACGCCTGGAAGGGCGAGACCCTCGACGAATACTGGTGGTGCACCGAGCGGGTGCTGCTCTGGCCCGACGGTGGGGGCCCGAACATGATCCTCGACGACGGCGGCGACGCCACGCTGCTCGTCCACAAGGGTGCCGAGTTTGAGAAGCTCGGGGCGGTTCCGTCCGTCGACACCGCCGACTCGGAGGAGTACGCGGTGATCCTGCGCCTGCTGAACCGCTCGCTCGCCGAGGACGACCGGCGCTGGACCCGCGTCGCGGCGGGCATCAAGGGCGTCACCGAGGAAACGACCACTGGCGTGCACCGGCTGTACGAGATGCAGCAGGCCGGCACGCTGCTGTTCCCGGCCATCAACGTCAACGACTCGGTGACGAAGAGTAAGTTCGACAACAAGTACGGCTGCCGGCACTCGCTGATCGACGGCATCAACCGCGCCACTGACGTCCTGATCGGCGGCAAGGTCGCGGTCCTGTTCGGCTACGGCGATGTCGGCAAGGGGTGCGCGGAGTCGCTGCGCGGCCAGGGCGCCCGCGTGATCATCGCGGAGATCGACCCGATCTGCGCGCTGCAGGCGGCGATGGACGGCTACCAGGTCGCCACGATCGACGACGTGGTGGAGACGGCGGACATCTTCGTGACCGCGACCGGCTGCTTCAACG
>JBKOWB010000221.1:0-8823 GCA_046724195.1 Actinomycetota bacterium | reverse complement strand
CAACGTCGCGCAGATGTTCGGGCACGTCGGACGCCGTACGCAGAACCTCGTCGGCCGCCAGCTCGCCCTGATCGACAACCTGGAGCGCCGCGAGACCGACAGCGACCGCCTCCGCGAGCTGTACCGGCTCGACCACATGTCGAGCCGGCTTCGCCGGAACGCGAGTTCGCTGGTGGTTCTCTCCGGTGCTGTCGGCGCCGACCAGCACATGGCACCGCTGCAGCTGTCCGACGTCGTCCGGCTCGCGCTGGGGGAGATCGAGGACTACACCCGGGTCGACGTCGACGTGCCCGAGGAGATCGTGGTCGTACCCGGAGTCGTGGCCGACCTGACGCTGCTGCTCGCGGAGTTGATGGAGAACGCCACCTCGTTCTCGCCACCGCACACCCGGGTCACCGTCACGGCGGCCGAGTTGCGCGACGGCGCGCGCCTCGCGGTGATAGACCACGGCCTCGGCCTCCCGCCCGATCGGCTCGACGAGGAGAACGCCCGGATCACCCGGCGCGAACGCCTCGACCTGGCGCCCACCGAGGTGCTCGGCCTGTACGTGGTCGGCCTCCTCGCCCGCCGCCACGGCATGGCGGTCACGCTCACCGACACCCCGGACGGCGGCCTGACCGCGTGGGTCGACCTGCGGCCGGCCCACCTGGTCGCCCGCATCCAGACGAGGCCGGGGGGTCCGCAGTCGCCGATCCACGCGAGCGTGCCGCATCACAGCGAGTTCGTACCGCTGCTAGGCGCCTCGGCGGTCCGGTCCGTGCCCGGCAGCGCGCTGCCGTTCGACGCTAACGTGCTGGACCGCGCCACCCGGACGCTGCAGTCCGCGCGGTCGTGGAACGCGTTCATCCCGGTGCGCCAGCCCGCACCGGAGCTGGAGGCGGGTCCGAGCAGTTACGCGCAGTCGTACGAGGCCCCCGAGTACGACCAGCCGGTGTACGACGCCGAGCCGGTCTACGGCAGCGCACAGACCGGCGAGTCGCCGCGGTCGTACCTCTTCGACACCCCGGTGGCGGGCCGCTTGCCGGACGCGATGCCGCAACTGCCCGTCGCCCACCTGGGCGGCTACGCGGATACCGAACGTCCGGTGATCATGGACGGTCCGGTCGTCATGTCTGCCCCGGCGGGCGCGATCCAGCTGCCGGCCCGGAGCGCCACCGAGGACGGCCACGAGCCCCCCGTGTCTCCCGCGCCGCTGCGGCGCCGGGTACCGGGTAGCCAACTTCCGCCCGAGGCCGGGAGCAGGCTGCCCACCGCACCACCGTCGACCGACGACGCACTGGCCGCCCGCGAGGCGTTCGAGGCGTTCGAGGCCGGCGTGTCCCGCGCACAGTGGGACGTTATCGAGGCCGACATGTCGTCCCCACCGGCAGCCGGCCACCCGCCACTCACGCGCCGTGTGCCCGGCGCGACGTTACCTGTAAATGAACCGATGAGAACGAATCCCCCGGCGAATCCGGCCGGCCCCCTGGATCCGGACGCCGCCCGCGCACTGATCGAGCAGTTCGAGCACGGAGTCACGCTCGCACTGAACGAGACCAAGCCAGAACACGAGGGACAACCGCGATGACTTCCCCCTACAGCACCGATACCGGCAACGGCCGCGACTACGCACACTCGCAGCTCAGCGCCGAGGCAAAGACCTTCAACTGGTTGTTGGACTCCTTTACGTCCGGCACTGCCGGTGTGGTCGAAGCCATCGCCGTTTCGTCGGACGGTCTACTGATGGCGATGTCCGCCATCAAGGACCGGCCTAACGCCGAACGCCTCGCGGCGGTCGTTTCGGGTCTGACCAGCCTCGCCGGCGGCGCCGCGAGCTGGTATGCGCTCGGCAGCCTCAACCGCGTCATCATCGACATGGCAGACGGCTACCTGCTGGTCACGGCGATCAGTGCCGGATCGGTCCTCGGTGTGATCGCCGACCGCAGCGCGAACCTCGGTACGCTCGCATACGAAATGACCCTGTTCGCCACCCGCGCCGGCGGAGCTCTCAGCCCGCGCCTGATCGCTGAATTGAAGAATGCTGTCCAGCAATGAGGTTTCCGCCCGACCCCGACGAGCCGGAACTCCCGGCGGCGCCGGGTGTCCGGCCCTTTCTTCAACAAGGCACGTCGTCGGCCGGCCCCTATCGGCCTCCGCCGCACGAGGCGGCCGACGAGCCGGCACCCGGCGAGCCGACGACGGCACTGCGGCCGTTCGTCATGACGTCCGGCCGGGTGGACGGGCCTGATCCCGATATCGGGATGGAAACCCAGGTCACCGTCCATCCGGGCGCCGCGCCGGCCCGTCTGCCCCCCGAGAAGCGGGCGATCGTCGCCCTCTGCGTCGAACCGCTGTCCGTGGCCGAGATCTCTGCCCGGCTCAAGATGCATCTCGGAGTCACCCGGATCCTCGTCGGGGACTTACGGGCCGCCGGACAACTCGACGTACACGTGCTGGAAAACGACTTCCCCGACCCCGAGACCATCATGCGAGTGATCCGTGGACTTCGAGCCATACCCTGACCGCATCGTCGGTACCGCGCGCGTGCCGGACGAGGCCGCGACACCACCGGTGCCCGTGAAGATCATCGTGGCCGGCGGATTCGGTGTCGGAAAGACGACAACGGTCGGCGCGATCTCCGAAATCTCCCCGCTGACCACCGAGGCCGAGATGACCCTGGCGTCGGTCGGCGTCGACGATCCCGGCGCGGTATCCACGAAGACCACCACCACCATCGCAATGGACTTCGGCTGCGTGACGATCGACCACACGCTCAAGCTGTACCTCTTCGGCACCCCCGGCCAATCCCGGTTCGCGTTCATGTGGGACGACCTCATCCGGGGCGCTTTGGGTGCACTTGTGGTGGTCGATACCAACCGTCTTGACGACTGTTATCCCGCTGTAGACTACTTCGAGCGGGCGGGCCTTCCCTTCGTCGTCGGCATCAATACGTTCAATGGACAACTCGGCTATCACCTGGACGAGGTGCGGTGGGCTCTCGCGGTGCGAGAGGACGTGCCGGTCCTCGCGTTCGACGCACGCTTCCGCGGGTCCGTCCGGGATGCGCTCCTCGTGGTGCTCGACCAAGCTCTCGATCGGGCCATCAGGCTCAATTCGCAATAAGGTGTGCGACGGGTCGCTCAGGTTCGCGGTTTCCAAACCGGCCGTCGAGCGGGCACAGTTGTACGGGGCAACTGTCTGACGGAAGGACGGTTCAGTGCGAGGCGGACTGGACGACGCGCTTGACAAGCTGGCGCGCCGTGACGAGCTGCGCCGCCGTGCCGCCGGGGAGGCCACTGGCACTCCGCCGGCCGTGCAGGAGCTCGTCGAGGCGATCGCCGCTGTCGTGAACCGGAACCCCGCGCTCGCGGTAACCGTGGGCGTCGAGGGCGCGGGTGACCCGATCCTGCTCCACTTCGCGTTCGAAGATGGGGTGGTCCAGGTCAACGCGGACAACACGGTTGCGGCGCGGGTCGCCGATGCCGCACCCACGTCACCGAAGCACGCCGACTTCGATATCGACCTCGACGATCCGGTCGACGAGCCGCCGCCGTATGTCTATCCGGCAACGGCGGCCGACCCGCCTTGGGCGGAGAATAGCGAGAAAACCCGCCGCATCAGCTATGACGATCGCGATCGCTACGATCCCGGCACGGGCTACACCAGCTCGGCGTACGGCGTAGAGACGTCGACAACCGCAGCGCCGTCGTACCCGGACGAGCCCTTCTTCGCAGGCCCCGCCGCGAGCGACCGCCGGTACGAGGGCAACCGCCGCTATGCCTCCGCCGACGACGCCGCCGGACAGCCGCCTCGCAACGGCGGTTCCGCCTCGTCCCGGCCACGGGAGTCCGCAGGCCCCGCCCGCGACGGGGGTCCGTACCCGCCGCACCCGTTCGCGGCGACCCCACCGCCGCCGGTGCCGCCGCAGACCACCCGGCGCATCCATGCCGAGCAGCACCGGGCTCCTGAGGAGCCATCGGCCGCCGAGCGAGCGCCGAACCAGAGGTCCGCGGAGCACACCGGCCAGCGCGGCATGCCGGCGCCGCTGCCCGAACCGATCCCCTTGAAGGTTGACATCGAGCAGACGGAGCTGGCGGCCAAACGCTTGGCGGCCCTCCTGCGCGACAATCCGTCACTGCTCCGCCAGTCGCCTCAGGACTGATCGGCCCGGAGCGCCGCGTCAGCGGGACGGCACAGGCGACACCCGGTCCAGCAGCTCGAAGAGGTTGACCCAGTGGCGCCGTTCGGCGGCCTCGTTGTAGGTAGCCGTGTCGGCCATGGTGAAGCCGTGCGGCGCGCCCTCGTACACCTCGGACCGATACCTCACGCCGGCCGCATCCAGCGCCGCCTCGAGCTGCTTGATCTGCTCCGGCGTCATCGAGCGGTCGTTGTCGGCATGCGCGAAATACGCCTCCCCGGTGATGTTGCCGACCCGCAGATGGGGGCTGTCCGGCCGGTCCGTGGCAAGCCGGCCGCCGTGGAAGCTGGCCACCGCCTTGATCCGGTCCGGGTACGCCTCGATCGCACGAAGCGCGTTCGTCCCACCCATGCAGTAGCCGACGACCACCACGGGCTCGGGGTCCACGCCGACCTGTGCGTGGAAAAAGTCGAGGTACGCCTTCGTGTCGCGGGTGATCGCAGCGGTGTCCAGCGCCTGGATCGTCGGGAAGATCTTCTCGAAGATCTTCCCGCGCTGCTCCGGGTCGGCGAGGCCGGAAAGGTCGAACTGCGGAGCGCGGCCGCCCCGGTAGAGCAGGTTGGGCACGAGGACCGCGTAGCCGCGCTCGGCCACCCGGTCGGCCATTTCCTCGAGGCGAGGGCGCAGGCCGAACGCGTCCTGAAACATCAGCACACCGGGATGCGGGCCCTGGCCGTCGGGCCGAACCAGATAGGCGTCCGCCACGCCGTCCTGGGTCGGCACATCCACCATCGTCCTGTGCATGCAACGCCTCCAGCGCTCGCAACGTGGTCTGACCACCGCGAACGGTACACCCAACCGGGGATGCATCCCCGTTACGGCGGTACGCTCACACCCATGGCCGCTCAACTACGCGCGGACGCCGAACGCAACCGCACGGCTCTGCTCGCCGCTGCCCGCGAGGTCTTCGGTGAGCAGGGCCTCGACGCGTCGCTCGACGAGATCGCCCGCCGCGCCCACGTGGGCAACGCCACGTTGTATCGCCGGTTCCCGAGTCGCCGGGAGCTGATCGCCGAGGTTTTCGCGGGCCGGATGAAAGAGTATGTGGACCTCGCCGAGCGCGCGCTGATCGAGCCCGACCCTTCGGCCGCGTTCGTCGGCTACCTGACCCGAATCTGCGAGATGCAGGCGACCGACCGCGGGCTGTCCGAGCTGCTCGTCACGACCACGTTGGACGGCGACGACCGGCTGACCGAGTTGCGTGCAACCGCCCAGCGCGGCGCCACCGAATTGATCAGGCGGGCCCAAGCGAGCGGCGGTCTGCGCGGCGACTTCACCCGTCAAGATCTGGTCCTACTTCTCGCCGCTAACGCCGGCGTGGTCCGGCGCTCCGCCGACCCGCAGGCGTGGCGACGGCAGCTGACTCTCGTCATCGAGGGCCTAGCCGACCGTCGCCGCTGTGACCCTGAGTGACGATGCGAAAAGGCGAGAATCCCTCGCCACGCGTTGCGGGCATGCCGTCACGCTGCGGACTTTCAGTGAAACTTAAGGTTGAACCGTGGCCGGTCGGCCGGCGAGCGGGCAAAAATCGACTCCCGTCGTAACCCCCCGCGATTGGAGTGCCGATGCCACGCAACCGTCTCCGGCTGACCATCTATCTATCCGCGGTGCTGCTGGCCGCGGGCGGAGGCGCCGTCGCGGCGGTCGCGGCCACCACCCCCACCGCCAAGGCCGCCGGGATACTCACCGCTACGTTCAGCAAGGACAGCGACTGGGGTACGGGATACCAGGCGCGTTACACGATCACCAACACGGGCTCGGCGGCCGTGAGCGGCTGGCAGATGTCGTTCACGCTGCCGTCGACGGCGAAGCTGGGCAGCGTCTGGGATGCCTCGATCGCCACCTCCGGCACCACCGCGAACGTCAAGGACCGCGGCTACAACGCCTCGGTCGCGGCCGGCACCAGCACGACGTTCGGCTTCATCGTCGCCGGCAGCGGCGTCCCGACGAGCTGCACGATCAACGGGGCGTCCTGCGCCGGCGGGGGTGGTGCTACGACGACGACCACGCCCCCGACTATCGCGCCCACGAGGCCGCCGGCCGCGAGCGTACCCGCGTCGCGGCCACCGAGGACGACCGCACCGCCGCCCGCGACCGGCGGCGGGGGCAACGTGCTCGTCGCCCCGTACGTCGATATGGGTTTGCTGTCCGGCGGCGGATCGCTCTCGTCCTTGGCGACCAGCGGCGGGGTGAAGTCCTACACGCTGGCGTTCGTGACGAGCGCGGGCTGCAAGGCCACCTGGTTCAACGCGTTCGACCCGCGATCGAAGCAGTTCGGTGACCAGATCAGCGCGCTGCGCGGGGCCGGCGGCGACGTGAAGGTGTCGTTCGGCGGCGCCACCGGCGTCGAGCTGGCCCAGGCCTGTACGGACGTGAAGGCGCTGCAGGCCGAATATCAAGCGGTGGTGTCGGCATACAACCTGAAGTTCATCGACCTGGACATCGAAGGCGCGGCGGTGGCCGACCCGACCACGATCGCCCGCCGCTCGACGGCCCTGGCCGCGCTGCAGCGGGCGAACCCCGGCCTGAAGATCTCGTTGACGCTTCCGGTGCTGCCGGAGGGACTTACCAACGACGGTCTGAACGTGGTGAAGTCCGCCAAGAACGCGGGCGTCGACGTCAACCTGGTCAACATCATGGCGATGGACTACGGTCGGGCCGACAAGGACTACGGCGATCTGGCCATCCAGGCCGTGAAATCCACCAAGGACCAGATCAAGTCGATCTACGGCAACAGCGACGCGGCCGCGTTCAAGATGGTCGGCGTGACGCCGATGCTCGGCAAGAACGACGACAACGGCACGTTCAGCCAGGGCGACGCGCAGGACCTGGTGGCGTTCGCGAACGCCAACCACGTCGGCTTCATGGCGTTCTGGGAGGCGAACCGGGACAAGAACGCCTGCAACGGCGCCCTGTTCCAGTGCACGAACGTGACCCAGACGCCGTTTGAGTTCAGCAAGATCTTCGCGGCCTTCAAGGGCTGAGCGGCTGGGCCCAGACGAAGCGTGTGGAGTTCGGGTCAGCTCCGAGCCCAAACTCCACACGCTTACGCGAAACCCTCAGGCGACCGCGGCCGCCTCGGCCAGCTGCTCCGCCGTCGGGCGGACCCGCGGCGCACCCAGCGCCATCACGAAGTTCGCGGCTGCGAATGCCGCGGCCACCAGCAACCCTCGTTCGAAGCCGCCGACCAGCGCCTCCATCTGTCCCGCGCCGCCGGTCACCAGCGCCTCCACGTGCGACGTCGCCAGCGTGGTGATCACCGCCAGCCCCAGGGCACCGCCGACCTGGTAGCCGGCGTTGACCACGCCGGACGCCGCGCCCGCCTCGTCGTGCTGGACGTCCGCCACAGCCGCGATCTGCGCCGGCGTGCCCACCGCGATGATGCCCATGCCGAAGAGCACGATGCCGGGCAGGATCGTCAACGCGTACGAGCCGGTGGCGTCGGCGCGGGAGAGCAGGAGCAGGCCGATCACGCTGAGCGCACCCCCGGCGAGTTGCACCGGCCGCGTACCGAACCGGGTGACCAGCTGGGCCGCGATCAGCGCGCTCGCGATCGCGGCGACGCCCATGGGCAGGAACTGCAGGCCGGTCTCCAGTGCGGTGAGGCCGCGTACCTGTTGCAGGAAGATCGCGGTCAGAAAGAACATCGCGAGGAACGCGGCACCGTTCAACGCGAGCGCGACGATCGATGTGCTCAGGCCGCGCGAACGGAACATGCCGAGCGGGACGAGCGGTGCCGACGAGCGTGCCTCCACCCGTACGAAAGCGAAGAGCAGCGCCACGCCACCCGCAAGCAACGCGGTGACCTCGAGTGACGACCAGCCGAGGGGCTCGGCCCGGATCACGCCCAGCACGATGGCGAGCAGGCCCGCGGTGCCTAGCAACGCGCCGGCCAGGTCGAACGTGCGGCGTCCGGCCGGACGGACCCGAGATTCGGCGATGAACAGCATTGCCACAACGGCCAGGAGGACCGCGATCGGCACGTTGACCAGGAACACCCAGCGCCAGCTCAGCGAGTCGACCAGCAGACCGCCCGCGATCACCCCGAGCGTGCCGCCCAGGCCTGCAAGGCCGCCCCAGATGCCCATCGCGATATTGCGCTCGCGGCCGTGCGCGAAAGTCACCGTCAGGATCGCGAGCGCCGCCGGGGAGAGCATCGCTCCGCCGAGGCCCTGCACGGCCCGCATCACGATCAGCTGGTCGGGCGTCTGAGCCAGGCCCGCCACCAGGGACGTCAGCCCGAAGACCAGCAGACCGGCGATGAAGAGGCGGCGGCGGCCGATCAGGTCGGCGGCCCGGCCACCGAGAAGCAGGAAACCGCCGAAGAACAGGGTGTACGCGCTGATCACCCACTGCAGGCCGGTCGGGCTGAAGCCCAGATCCGCCTGTATGTGGGGTAGCGCCACGTTCACGATCGTCACGTCCAGCACGACCATGAACTGGGCAAGGGCCAGCACCGTCAGGGCCGACCACGGATTGCGTCTCACGGTACTTACCTCCGATGCGCGGCGCCGCCCTGTGCGACGTACATGTACACCGTAGATGTACGGCGTATATGAGAGTCAAGGCGGTTTCCGGAGCGAAAGTGTGATGGCGGTAACTAGGGCCGCAGGCTGCGCAGGCCGCCGACGAGCAGATCGAGGTTG
>JBKOWB010000336.1:0-5211 GCA_046724195.1 Actinomycetota bacterium | reverse complement strand
CTGTGGACGGGGCGCTCATCGGCGGCGCCGACGAGAACGGGCGCGCGGTGCCCTGGCGCGGCCGGGTCGAGGTCGACGACGCGGTGCTCTCCGGCGGCGAAGACCCGATCCTGGCCTGCGCGATCGGCAACGGCGCCGGCTACGCCGAGTTCGACGGACTGCCGCTACTCACCGAGGGAAACCCCACGGACGGCCGGGTCGAGGTCGCGGTGGCTGTCCCGGTGGTCGTCAAACGGAGGTTCAAGACCACGCGGGTACGGGTGGAAGTCCGTCGCGCCCGCGGCCGGGCCGTGTCCGTACTGCCTCGCGACGGCAAGCTGCAGTTCCTCGACGACGGTGTGGCCGGCGTGATGACCCGCAAGCGTTCATGGTGGATCGAGCCCGGCGCATGGGCGGTGTACGCGGGATGACCGGCTGTGCGAGGCTGAACTAGAACTCAGGTACTACTGCGCTACCGGGAGGATCCATCTCGTGGAGGACGAGAACGCCGACCGCGTCTACGTCCCGGGCACGATTCCGACGCCGCCCGCCCGGGACGTGGAGCCGTTCTGGCCGCCGGAGGAGTTGGAGGCTCCCGTTCACGGCGGCGCGCCCGTACCGCACTCGTCGACACCGGAGCCGGTTCCGCGGGAGTCGGGCACCTACCGTCCGGTGGACCGGGCCGTAGTGCCCCCGCCGCAGGCGCGCATGCCGTTCCCGACGATGCCGCAGCCACCCAGCGATGGGCAGCCGCCCGGACCGTCCACGATTGACCCGCCGACGCAGGCCTGGCCGAACATCCCGCCGCGCCAGGCGTCCACCGGTTCTGGCACCCACGGTCCCTTGGGGAATGGCGCTGCCGCTCCGGATTCTGGCACTCGCGGGTCGGTCTTCGACTCCGCCGATCCGGTCGCCAGCGCCAGCAGTCGTGTCCCTGCGTCTTCCAGCGCCACCTCCGGGCCGCCCGATCCCACCTCCGGCCCACCCGGTCCCGCCTCCGGCCCACCGGGTCCCACCTCCGGCCCACCCGGCCCAGCCTCAAGTCCGCCTGCCTCCGGCCCTGTCGGCGCCACCCCCGGCTCGCCCGGCCCCGCCGGTGCCGCTGGCTCATCCGGGCTGGGCTCGGGCACGGCTGCTCCCGCCTCCGACTCTTCCAGGCTGGGCTCGGCCGCTCCCGCGTCCGACTCGTCCAGGCTGGGCTCGGGCGCTGCCGGTCCCGCCTCTTCCAGGCTGGGCTCGAGCGCTCCCCCTTCCGCCTCGGACTCTTCCGGGCTGGGCTCGGGCGCTGCCGGTCCCGCCTCTGGGGCCGGGGTTGGCGGGAATGGGTCGGCCCGCCCCGCGTCCGGCGCTGCCAGCACGTCCGCGCCCGGTCCGACCGCCCCAACAGCCGGGCCCGTGCTGCATCCAGCGCCGGACTCGCCGTGGGCTCAGCCGCTGCACCGGCCGGTGCCGGGACCGCGAGTGCCCGAGGGCTACGAGGACGTGGACATCCAGGAGCTTGGGAGCCGCAACCGCGGCCGTCCCGCACCCGCACCGGACGTCGCCCCGCCCGGTTCCACCCCGCCCGGCCGCGTCGGAGCAAGTGCCCCGGTGCCGAACACGTCGCAGCGGGCCGCTTACTACCCGACGGTGACGCCGCGGCGCAGCCCCGAGGACGGGACACCACAGAACGGCGGCGCCGTGTACCGGCCAGGGCCGGTCCCGCCCGGCCAGGCTCGGTCCGCTCCCGTTTCGCCCGACCAGCGCACGGCGGGCCAGGTGCTCCCCGGCCAGCGCACGCCAGGCCCGTTAGCGCCGGGCCAAGTGCCGCCGGGCCAGCACCCGCCGGGCCAGCACCCGCCGGGCCAAATGCCGCCAGGCCAGCACCCGCCGGGCCAAATGCCGCCGAGCCAAGTGCCGCCGGGCCAGCAGGCCCCGGGCCAGCACATGCCGGGCCAAATACCGCCGGGCCAAATGCCGCCGGGCCAGCAGGCCCCCGGCCAGCACCCGCCGGGCCAACAGGTGCCAGGCCAGCACTCGCCGGGGCAAGCGCTGCCCGGACAAGTGCCCCCCGACCCACTGCCGTCCGGGCACGTGCCGCATGGCCACATGCCGCCCGGGCCGACGGGGCCCGGCCCGACGACGCCAGGCCAGGTGCCGCCCGGGCAAGTGCCGCCCGATCAAGGTCCGCTCGGACCGCTGCCGCCGGACCAGTGGCAGGGTGGAGCCTCGCCCGCAGCTCCGTACCAAGGGTCGCCGGTCGCGCCGCCATACCAGGGACCGCCGGGGGCTCCGCCGGGTCCTTACCCGCCGACCGTGGATCCGCGGGCCATGCGGCCGCACCCGCAGGTACACCAGCCACCGACCACCGGCCAGCAGCCGCCGGTCGCGCCGAGCCAGCAGCCACCGCCCATCGACCCGTACCAGCAATTGTCGTGGGTCGCGGACGGCACCCCCACCGCGGAGGAATTCGCGCGGCGCCGGCTGGCGAAGCCGGCCGAGCCGACGGCGACGATGGGCGCTCGGGCGATGTTGCGCAAGGGCACGATGGGCCTGGTCAGGCTTGCGCCGGGCAAGCACGAGCTGGAGTACAAGCAGGACGTCGAGATGGTCCGGCGCAACTTCGGCGGGTTGCGGCAGGTCACCGTCGTCAACCCGAAGGGCGGCGCCGGCAAGACCGTGGCGGTGCTCCTGCTCGCGATGACGTTCGGCCAGAAGCGCGGCGGCTACGTGCTGGCCTGGGACAACAACGAGACCCAGGGCACCCTCGGCATGCGCGCCCAGCAGGACTTCCACGCCCGTACGGTCCGCGACATGATGCGCGACCTGCACCTCTTCCGGGGCTCACACGGCCGGGTCGGGGACCTGTCGCAGTACGTGCGCGCCCAGGGCGAAGGCATGTTCGACGTGCTCGCCTCCGACGAGTCCGCGACCGCGGGTGAGATGCTCACGGCCAGCGCGTTCGCGGAGATCCGGGAGATCGTCAGCCGGTTCTACAAGCTGATCTTCGTAGACACCGGCAACAACGTCCGCGCCCAGAACTGGCAGGCCGCGATGGACGCCACCGACCAGCTCGTCGTCACGATGTCCGCCCGGAACGACTCCGCCGAGACGGCGGCCCGGATGCTCGACCACCTCGAGCAGAGCGGCCGCCAGCGGCTGGTGCGGCAATCCGTGAGCGTGGTGTCGATGCCACCGACCCGCAAGGACATCGACCTACCGGCGATCCAGCGACACTTCGCGGCGCGGACGAGGGCGGTGCTGCTGGCCCCGTACGAACGGCTCATCGACTCTGGCGAGCCGCTCCGCTACGGCCAGCTGAGCAACCAGACGAGAGACGCCTGGCTGAAGATCGCCGCAGCGGTAGCCGAAGGCCTGTAACCGAGGGCCCGAGGGGAGGCGTCAAGACAGCTCGTCGGCTGCGGCTGGGTCGCTGTCGCGGAGGAACTGGGCGCAGCGGGCCGCCTCGTCGGACTCGCCGATCGCGGCGGCGGCCAGCGACAGGCTGTGCAGGGAGCGCAGGAAGCCCTGGTTGGGCCCGTGCGACCACGGGATCGAGCCGTGCCCCTTCCAGCCGTTGCGGCGCAGCGCGTCGAGGCCACGGTGATAGCCGGTACGCGCATAGGCGTACGCGGCGACGGGCTGGCCCGCGGCGAGCGCATTGGCGGCCAGCGCGGCCCAGGCCCCGCTGTAGGCGGGAAAGCGGCCAGCGACACTGGCGTAGGCCTCGTCGGTGCCAGTCTGGGCCGCCTCCGCGAGCGCCTTGTCGGCCTCGTCGTTCGCCGGTAGCAAGGTGGCCGGCGGCTCCGGAAGGAGGTTCTGCATACGTCCATTCAACCCGGCAACGACCGGACCGGCCCAACCCGGGTGGATCCGTGCGGCGTGATCCACCGCACGCGGCGCAAGCTCCGGTCCAACGGGGTCGCGACGAGGCCGGTGGCGGGGCGACGGCAAGATGGAGGGATGCCTGGTGATCCTTTGCAGCCCGTGCTCGGCGGGGACACGCCGTTCGACGCAACCTCGGACGAGATCGAGTCGCGGGCCGAGTTCGACATGCATCTCGCCAAGCGATCGCTCGCCGGGCTGATCATCCTCGGGCTGCGCCTCGACATGAACCCGCCCGACTTCTCCCGAGTGGACGTGCACGGCACGCTCTTCGTGGGTTGCCGGCTGGCGTCGCCCGTGGTGGAGATCGACCTGATCCGGCGCGGTGCGCACCTGGTGCCCCCGTTCGACGCCCGGCCGTACCCGACGCATCCGGCGACGCTCTACACGCCCGAGGACCTGGCGTACGGGTTCGAGCAGGGTGGCTTCGCCGGAATGTACGACACCCAGGTCTACGAGCACTTTCTCGCCCACGGCGGCGCCGCGCCCGATATCCGCGAGGCGCTCGCGCAGCGGCTGCACGACGCGGGCATCGACAACGCGCTGGGCAAGGCGCTCTCGGCCTGGGTCGCCGTGCACGGGACCAGCGGCGCGGTCGGGATCATGGGCGGGCACGCCGAACCGCGCGGCTCCGCGTCGTACCGGATGGCCGCGACTCTGGCCTGGCGCCTGGCCGGCGCCGGCCGGCTGGTCGTCACCGGCGGCGGCCCCGGGGTGATGGAGGCCGCCAACCTGGGCGCCTACTTCGCGGCGAGACCGGCCGACGAACTGTCGGCCGCGGTCGACATGCTCGCTCCCGCGCCGGACTTCCTGGATCACGATCCATACACGGGCGCGGCGCTCGTGGTGCGTAAGGCCTACCCCGCTCCCCCGGCCGTGGCCCAGGACGTGGTCGGTCGGCTCACCTTCGGGGGCTTGGCGCTTCCGACCTGGCTGTACGGCCACGAGCCGGCGAACCTGTTCGCGGGTCAGATCGGCAAGTACTTCTCGAACGCGGTCCGCGAAGACTCCATCCTCCGGCTGTGCCGCGGCGGGATCGTGTTCGCACCCGGGTGGGCCGGCACGGTGCAGGAGGTCTTCCAGGCCGCGACCAAGACTTTCTACCAGACCGACGGCCCGTCCGGCGCGTTCGTCTTCCTAGGCACCGCCCACTGGTCGGCATTACCGGTCGAGGCGCTGCTCAGGCCAATGCTGGCCCGGTCCCCGTACGGCGACCAGTCGCACTTGATCGTTGTCACCGACTCCCTCGACGACGCGATGGCCGCGCTGTCCAGCGACTGAGCGCGTCGCGGGTCAGGCGATGTGGATGCGGCGCCAGCTGTGCATCGGGAGATCCACCTCCGGTACGTCGGTGAGGCCGTTCTCGTC
>JBKOWB010000002.1:0-4787 GCA_046724195.1 Actinomycetota bacterium | reverse complement strand
GAGTACCTGTCCGAGCTGGAGGCGCACTTCGCGGCGGAGGTGAAGGCCGCGCAGCAGAGCGCGCACGAGGCGGTCGGGCGCGAGTTCAACCTGGGCTCGCCCAAGCAGTTGCAGGAGATCCTGTTCACCGAGCGTGGCCTGCCCAAGACCAAGCGGATCAAGAGTGGCTACACGACCGACGCGGACGCGCTGCAGGGCCTGTTCGCGCAGACCGGCGACCCGCTGCTCGAACACCTGCTGCGGCACCGCGACGTGGCGAAGCTCAAGTCCACCGTGGACGGCCTGCTCAAGTCGGTTTCCGACGACGGGCGCATCCACACCACGTTCAACCAGACCGTGGCCGCGACCGGCCGGCTGTCGTCGACAGATCCGAACCTGCAGAACATCCCGATCCGCACCGAGGAGGGCCGGCGGATCCGCCGGGCGTTCATCGTGGGTCCCGGCTTCGAGCAGTTGATGACCGCCGACTACAGCCAGATCGAGATGCGCATCATGGCGCACCTGTCCGGCGACGAGGCGCTGATCGCGGCGTTCAACTCCGCGTTCGACTTCCACGCCGCCACCGCCTCGTCGGTCTTCCACGTTCCGGTCGAGGAGGTCGTCGCCGACCAGCGGCGCAAGATCAAGGCGATGAACTACGGCCTGGCGTACGGGCTCAGCGCGTTCGGCCTGTCCAACCAGCTCAGCATCTCCACCGAGGAGGCGCGCGGGCTGATGGAGGAATACTTCGAACGCTTCGGCGGCGTCCGCGACTACCTGATGGCGGTCGTGCGTCGTGCCGTGCAGGACGGTTACACCGCGACGATCCTCGGACGCCGGCGCTACCTGCCGGACCTGAGCAGCGACAACCGGCAGCGCCGCGAGATGGCCGAACGCATGGCGCTCAACGCCCCGATCCAGGGCTCCGCGGCGGACATCATCAAGGTCGCGATGCTGCGCGTCGACGAGGCGATCCGCGCCGCCGGGCTGCGGTCACGGATGCTGCTGCAGGTTCACGACGAGCTCGTCTTCGACGTGGCTCCGGGCGAGCGGCAGGCCCTCGAGGAGCTGGTACGCCGCGCGATGGGCGGCGCGTACCCGCTGTCCGTCCCGCTCGAGGTCTCGGTCGGCGCCGGCCGCGACTGGAACGGCGCCGACCACTAAGGACGGTGAATGTCACTGTCCGATGTCCGACCACGACACTCGGACGCCGGACCAACCGCGGCCCAGCGGCAACCGTCGCCGTCCGGCGTCACGCGATCGCTGTTTACGGCCTGCGCCACCGCCGTTCGCGTCCAACCGCGACCTGCCAGAAGACCACCGTCACGGAATCGTGCCCGACCGTCGACTTGGGGGCCGCGTTACCGACCGTGGTCGTGACAGGCGAGATTATGGTCTTGCCCGGCTCTGCAATGGTGGGCCGATGGGGAGTTCTTCGCCGGAACTGACTGTGCAGACCGCCTTAGCGAGTCTCGCCTGGACCGCTGTCGTCCAGGGTCCGCTCGACGCCGACCAGGCGAGCGCCTTCGCGCCGATGTTCAAGGCGCTGGGTGACCCGGTGCGGCTACGACTGCTCTCGATGATCGCCTCCGCAGGCGGCGGCGAGGTATGCGTGTGCGACCTGACGGGCGAGTTCGCCCTGACCGGCCCGACGATCTCGCACCACCTCAAGGTGCTGCGCGAGGCCGGCCTGGTCGACAGCGACCGCCGCGGTACGTGGGTCTACTACCGGCTCGTGCCGGGAGCGCTGGCCCTGCTAGGCAGCTTGCTAGAGGTAAACGGCGTGACCGTCGGCGCGGCCGGCTAGGCCCGTCCACAATCGGCCGCCCGCCCGGCGCGGGAAGCGAGGTTGATCATGAAGTTAATGCGCGCCGGAACCGGTTCCGGCCCGCAATAACCTCATGATCAACGTGGTCTGGGTGTCAGCGCCGGTCGGACACGAAGATCGCGGTGCCGGGGAACAGCCGGCCGCGCAGCGGGCTCCACTGGCCCCAGACCTGCTCGTGACCCTCCGGCCACTCGGGCTCGATCAGGTCGCGCAGCTCGAACCCGGCGGCGACCAGCTCGCGGATCCGGTCGCCGAGTGTCCGGTGCTGCTCGACGTACGTCACCACGCCATCCCCGTCCTGTTCGACGTAGGGGCGCCGATCGAAGTACGAGTTCACGGCGAGCAGGCCTTTCTGGCCCGGCTCGTCAAGGAAGATCCACCGCATCGGATGGGTGATCGAGAAGACCCAGGCGCCGCCGGGGCGCAGCACGCGCGCGACCTCGCGCATCACCGCGCCGGAGTCGGCCACGAACGGGACCGCGCCGAAGGCCGTGCATACGATGTCGAACGCCCCGTCGGCGAACGGCAGGGCCAGCGCGTCGGCCTGCACGAGCGGCACCCGTACGCCGGAGCGGTCTGACGCCTCGCGCGCGTGCCGCAACATGCCGGCAGAAAGGTCCAGCGCGACCACGTCGGCGCCCTGGCCGTCGAGCCAGCGGGCGCCGGCGGCCGCGCCGCAGCCCAGCTCGAGCACCCGCTGCCCGCGCACGTCGCCGAGCAGCCGCGCATCGGCCTCGCGCAGTCCCTCGGGACACCAGACGAAGTCGACGTCGCCGAGGAACGCGCCGTGCTCGTCCTGGTAGGCGTCGGCGTCGAAGTCCCACCAGCGACGGCTCGCGAGCCGGCTCTCAGTGTCGGTCACCGGGCGGCGCACCACGGCGGTCCGGGCCGGTTCCGATTCGATCACGCGGCAACGGTACGGTAGCGGCCGTTCACGCCGGAAAGGCGCATACCGGGCCTGGTGGCGGGTTTCACGGGAACATTGTGCCGCGGTCCTCAGGAGGGCTTGCAACCTGTGGTAATGCGCACGGTAAGCTAGTCGATGCGCTCGCGGATCGTGTGCCTCGGCAGGGAGCAGGCTCCGTGGTCGTCGGTCCCAGCATGATCAAACTTGTATGGTCAGACTCCCTCGTCATGATCACTCCGGATGCTCGTGTTGTGCCCGCCGGCAGTTCCGCCGAGCGCGGGAGTCACCACGAAACCATCCGTTCGGAGCAACAGTCCACATGACGAGCAGCATCGAGGCCACCTCGAGCGCCAACAAGGTCACCGTCGACGACCTCGGCTCGGAGGAAGCTTTCCTCGCGGCCATCGACGAGACCATCAAGTACTTCAACGACGGCGACATTGTCGAAGGCACCGTCGTCAAGGTCGATCGGGACGAGGTCCTGCTCGACATCGGCTACAAGACCGAGGGCGTGATCCCCTCGCGTGAGTTGTCGATCAAGCATGACGTGGACCCCGCGGAAGTGGTGTCGGTCGGTGACCACATCGAAGCCCTCGTCCTCACGAAGGAGGACAAGGAAGGTCGTCTGATCCTCTCGAAGAAGCGCGCGCAGTACGAGCGCGCGTGGGGCACGATCGAGAAGATCAAGGAGGATGACGGTGTCGTGCGCGGCTCCGTCATCGAGGTCGTCAAGGGCGGTCTCATCCTCGACATCGGCCTGCGTGGCTTCCTGCCCGCCTCCCTGGTCGAGATGCGCCGCGTGCGTGACCTGCAGCCGTATGTGGGCCGGGAGCTCGAGGCGAAGATCATCGAGCTGGACAAGAACCGCAACAACGTGGTGCTTTCCCGCCGCGCCTGGCTCGAGCAGACGCAGTCCGAAGTACGCACGGAGTTCCTCAACAAGCTGCAGAAGGGCCAGGTCCGCAAGGGCGTCGTGTCCTCGATCGTCAACTTCGGCGCATTCGTGGACCTCGGCGGCGTGGACGGTCTGGTGCACGTGTCCGAGCTCTCGTGGAAGCACATCGACCACCCGTCCGAAGTGGTCGAGGTCGGCCAGGAGGTCGAGGTCGAGGTGCTCGACGTCGACCTGGACCGCGAGCGCGTGTCGCTGTCGCTGAAGGCGACCCAGGAAGACCCGTGGCGCCAGTTCGCCCGGACCCACGCCATCAACCAGATCGTGCCGGGCAAGGTCACCAAGCTGGTGCCGTTCGGCGCCTTCGTGCGCGTGGACGACGGCATCGAGGGCCTGGTGCACATCTCCGAGCTGGCCGAGCGGCACGTCGAGCTGCCCGAGCAGGTAGTGCAGGTGGGCTCCGACGTCCTGGTCAAGGTCATCGACATCGACCTCGAGCGGCGCCGGATCTCGCTGTCGCTCAAGCAGGCCAACGAGGGCTTCGTCGAGGGCGAGGAGCACTTCGACCCCACCCTCTACGGCATGGCCGCGACGTACGACGCCGAGGGCAACTACATCTACCCGGAAGGCTTCGACCCGGAGACGGGCGAGTGGCTCGAAGGCTTCGACAAGCAGCGGGAGGCCTGGGAGCGGCAGTACGCCGAGGCCCGCGAGCGCTGGGAGGCCCACACCAAGCAGGTCCAGGCGTCCCGCGAGGCCGACGCCGACGCCGCGCTCAACCCGGCCCCGGCCGGCGGCGCGGCCACGTCGCCGCCGCCGTCCGCCTCCACCACGTCGACCTCGCCCACCCCGGCGCGCACGGCGGAGGAGCCGGCCGGCACGCTGGCCACCGACGAGGCGCTCGCCGCTCTACGCGAGAAGCTCGCCGGCGGCAAGAACTGAGGTAGCAGTCCCGAAGGCCCGCTCGTGACTCCGGTCGCGGGCGGGCCTTCGCGCCTGCGCGGAAGTTGGGGTTGGCAGCCGCAAGCGAGTCGGATTGCGCCCGTCGGCGTCGAGGGTGCCGAAGGGGACTAGGCGAAGCCGTGGTTCTTTTCGGTGCCCTCGACACCGACATCAAGGCGCGCAATCCCAGCCGAGCGGAGCGAGGCCATCAGACAGAGCCATCGAACACAGCCATCAGA